>JANYGV010000236.1 GCA_025359285.1 Burkholderiales bacterium | reverse complement strand
CTTGTTTTGATTTGGCGGTCCATCATCGCGCACATGCAGCCGTATGCCCGCGACCTCGACATAGTCAGTCGGCGCGCGAAGGTAAATCGATTCCAGTTCGGTGATTTTTTTATCCGGCGTGTATAACCACGCTGCGCTGCCCATTAAAAATACGACGATAACAATTAAAGCAATTTGCCAAAACTTCATTCGGGGAAGCTTTCTTTGGATTAAAGGTTTCTGATGACTAGGCTTTAAAGCGGCGGATTACGGCATTAAATTCGGTCTCAGCGACCGGCGATTAGGCTATGGAAATATTCATCCATCTGCAGAGGCGAATAGGGTTGATGATGATCCATCCACCACATAAGAAGATTAAGAAATGTCCCTGCGAGGTGCTGGGCCACAAGTTTCGCAGGCAGGGTGCTTGGATGATGCGCGTCATCATCTAATGCGAAGTCTTGTATTTTACTTTCAATACTTTCTGCCAGCACGATCCGACCGATTTTGAGCATGTGGTCAAGCTTGTGCGCTTTCATCATCGCCATCAGAAGCGGTCGCATTTCCTGTACGTGTTCAAATATTTTGGCGACCGGTAAACGGTATGAGCGCGACTCATCATCAAGACAAAGCTGCGCGCCAAATGACTGCATGAAGCCTACAAAGTGATTGAGAAAGACATCATCCTTGTCACTGAAATGGCTATAAAACGTAGAGCGACCCACTTCGGCGCGCTTTGCTATGTCTTGCACTGTCGTGGCGTCAAAACCTTTCTCCTGAATCAATTCAATCAGCGACCAGCTTAAGCGACCACGCGTGCGCACACTGCGCGCGTCAGTCGCGCGCCGAGCCTTCTCGCAAGCACTTTTTTCTCGCGCTTCATTCGCACTATTCTGCACAATGCCACCTCATTTGTTCAGGATCGACTGTTATTAAAAAATTTTTGCTGACTTTCGAATGCACTAACGCTATGTTTGGCGCTGACCTGTAGAAAATTCATCGTGCGGCAACCAAATTTTGTTGTTTATATTTTTTTTTAATAATAACGGAGGCGATCATGAAGTCCGGGAAAATTTATGGAATAGCCCTAATACTGGGCTCCGTCGGCAGCGTGCTCATGATGGCATTTCATCCAACATTACGTGACGGAATTAATGAACACAACTCGACTATGATGCTGATCGTCCATCTATTTGGCATGATCAATTTTGGCCTGAGTACGTTTGGCTTGGTTGGGCTGAGCAGAAGATTGGGGACGCAACGCGCACTTGTCACCGCGGCGATGATTGCATATGCCTTTGCTGGCATCGCCGTAATAACACCGGTCGCGGTCAGCGCATTTATCTTTCCCGCACTTGAGCGGGAGTACATGTCCGCGGATTCGTCCGCGCAGGTTTTGATTTCGCACTCCATGATGTTTTCGTTTCAGATAATTCAGGCGTTTGCCAAAATTTATGTGTTGTGCATTGCAGCAGCGATTGTATTTTGGTCTTTCGCCATGTTGCGAAACTACCCGTTTTCAAAATGGCTGGCGACGGCCGGGCTTAGTATCGCAGCGGCACTGTGGATTGGATTGTTAGGCGGTCATTTAAAACTTGACGTTCACGGATTCGGCGCAGCGATGTTGGCAACAGGAATTTGGAGCGTGTGGACGGCAGTATTGATGATTACCAGTTCAGCATCCAACAATTCTGAGGCATCTGCATTAGCGTAAGTCAGTAAAAATCGCGTCAGCAAAAGCAAATATTCGGATGTTGGTTGCGCGCCATCAGGTCAAACATTATTTGCGCTGCTGATTGGCCACCTGACCACGCTTCAATTGTTCTAGCCACGGCTTCCAATCCACCGGGCCATCATCGAAACGCTTTTTCAAATTTTTCATCACGCTTGGCCACGCTTTGGTGAAGTAGTCGAACGCTTTATCCCATTCAGCACCGTTGTCGCCAGAGCCTTTGCCGCCCGATCCGTCACCCCAGCCCACGTGCTGCAACGTCACATCGGTGAGCGAATCGCCGCGCGAAATAAAACGAACAATCACCACCGTGCGCTGTTTGCGAACC
>JANYGV010000230.1 GCA_025359285.1 Burkholderiales bacterium | reverse complement strand
AAAATTCATCAAACCCTCAGCAAATTCTTAGGCCCGCAAACCCAAATCCCGCCGATGCATTCCGCGCTAAAACGCGATGGCGTCGCACTCTACAAACTCGCTCGCCAAGGCATCGAAGTGGAACGCGAGCCGCGTGCGATTACGATTTTCGCGATCAATTTTGTGAGCTTCGATGGCACATTTCTCGTCATCGAAACCAAGGTCAGCAAAGGCACCTACATCCGCGTGCTGGCCGAAGATATCGGAGAGGCACTAGGCTGCGGCGCACATTTAACGGCGCTACGCCGCACCGCGACGGCCGGCTATTCCATAAACGACGCTGCCACTCTTGACGCAATCGAAAAATTGAATCTTGAGCAGCGCGAGCAAATGTTGAAACCCGCCGATTCGCTCTGTGTAGCGCTGCCCCAAATCATTCTGGATAAGAACGATGAGCTTATTTTTTGCAATGGCGGCTGGTTGTCAGCGCCACCAGAGGCCTCGCTAAATCCCCATGAGTACGCCATCTACAGCGAAACTGCGCGCTTCCTCGGCGTCGCCGAAATCACACTAGTGCATCCAGAGCCGCGACTGATCCCGATGCGGCTGATGGCGACGGGGAAAAGTTTTTTAAAGTGAAACGCCTTATCCAGAGCGGTGTTTCGAGCAAAAGTGGCTGTAAGTGCTCGTGGATATTGATGTTTTAAAAATAAATTGTCCAAATATCTAAATCTTGTCGTCCCCGCGCAGGCGGAGATCCAAGTCCGTTGCATCATCAACAATTTGATCTGATATTCGCATTCAACTCAATGATAAGAATATGATGGTGAAACAACATACTCCCGGCCATAGCATGCAGCGAATTATTTACTTCGATATCGATGACACGCTCGTTCGATCATACGGTCAAAAGCGCATTCCAATGCCTGCCGTCATTTCTCAAGTCCGCAAACTAAAAAATGAAGGTTGTATTCTTTATTTGTGGAGTTCGGGCGGCGCTGAATATTGCAAAGCGACGGCGCTTGAGCTTGGCGTAGCCGATTGTTTTGACGGCTTTTTAGCCAAGCCAACGGTGTATGTGGATGATCAGCCCATGCACGAATGGAGGCTTTGTAAACACCTGTATCCGTCCCAGGCAGAAAGCGCTTGATGCGTTATCAATTTTTTCCTGACAACATGAATCGTCCTGTCGTTCACTATTTAACCTTTTGGTTTTGCATGATCTGTCTGGCAGGCTGCACTAAAACTGATCCTATCAGTGTGGCGAATTACGTTCGTGATGAGATCAAGCAGCAATTCCCACAAGCGAATCTTGAAGATCTGTCTGGTTCAGAGCTGGCCGTTACTCATACAAACGGCAACCGTCAGGTGATTGACCTGGTGCCGATTCAGGAAGGTTGCAAGCGTATTCCTCGCACCTGTGGGCGGCTGATAAGCCAATTATTGTTGGTGATGCAGGAGAGCCTGACCCAGAAAGATTCAGCGTTTAAGTTGAGTGATGTGATGCCCATCATTTCTTCGCCAGCGTTGCAGAGAACGATGGTCGAGCAAAATCAGCCAGCAAAAATGCGCGTTGACGTAATCGCGGATGGTTTGGCGATTCGATATGCCGTGGCGATGGACAACACGCTCACATTTCTTGACGATGACAAACTAACAGCGCTGGGTATAACACGCGACACGTTGTTAAAAACCGCGTTTGAAAACGTAGAAACGAATGCTGTGGTGAATGTCACACCATTTCCGGGTTAAGCGAGTATCCACCAAATTTTTGGGCGCTTCGCGAGTAGTGGCTTGCTGACAAAAAAGCACGCTGACCATGTACGCGACCAATTGAAATGCAAAGAAATAGCAGTTGCATTTCCACGCCAAGGAATGGTTTTGGTCGCAGACGCTGAGAACCGGGCGAGTGTCGCGCGACTGCGCGAAATCTCTGCACGGTTCCTGCAGCCGCCGCAGGCCCTGATTAGCAGGGAAATTTACTGGATTACGCCCAAAGGGATTAACGTTATCCAACTTGGATGATCAATCTGGTTGAGATCATTCGATGCCTGTAGTTGCGTTGCGCTAGACAAATTAACGATTATGCTTCCCGAAGTCACTGATTCCGTTGCGAAATCGCTCTGCAGTAGTTATAATCGCGAATTCGCTGCAAGAATCCTCCTGTAGCCGCAATCGTCTGCGAAAAGACGTTTGATTTGAGAATGGAAAGATTATGACTACGACCGTCAGAACAGCAGAAGTATTGGCGCAATATCAGCGCGCAAAGGGCGATACGGGCTCTCCGGAAGTTCAGGTTGCGTTGCTTACCAATCGCATTAACGAATTAACGGATCATTTCAAGAAGCATGTGAAAGATCATCACGGCCGTCGCGGTTTGTTGCGCATGGTGAGCAAGCGCCGTACCTTGCTGGATTATTTGAAGCGCACCAAACTGGAAGCGTATCGCAAGCTGATTGACCAGCTTGGTCTGCGTAAATAATCGAATCAACCCCAAGAATTGCGTAGAACGTTTTAGTAAAAATTGCCCCTCTGAATTCCTTCAGCGGGGCTTTTCATTTTGTAGCGTGAAATTTTGTATTTGTTATTGCGTCAGTTTTAAATGTGTTCTGCACCGTGTGGCGCAGAAAAGTGTTTGTGAATGTGCGAAAACCAAAGAGAAGGAATTATCGAAATGAAATCGATCAAAAAAACACTGCAATACGGGCGAAATACCTTAACGCTCGAAACTGGCGAGATCGCTCGTCAAGCGGACGGCGCGGTACTGGTAACGATGGATGACACCGTGGTGCTGGTCACCTGTGTGGCACGTCGTGATGCCAAAGAAGGCCAGGATTTTTTCCCGCTGACGGTCGACTATCAGGAAAAAACATTTGCCGCCGGTAAAATCCCCGGTGGATTTTTTAAGCGTGAAGGTCGCCCATCCGAAAAAGAAATTTTGACCAGCCGCTTGATTGATCGTCCGCTGCGTCCGCTGTTCCCGGATGGTTTTTATAACGAAGTGCAGATCATTGCGACCGTGCTGTCGTCGAACCCCGAAGTCGATGCCGATATCTGCGCGATGATTGGTGCATCGGCTGCGGTCACGTTGGCTGGCCTGCCATTTGATGGCCCGATTGGTGCAGCGCGCGTGGGTTATTTGAATGGCGAATATGTGTTGAACCCGAGCAAGACCGAACTCGAAACCTCCGCGATGGATCTCGTTGTGGCGGGCACCGAGACTGCCGTACTGATGGTCGAATCCGAGGCAATGGAATTGCCGGAAGATGTGATGTTGGGCGGTATTGTTTTCGGCCACGCACAACAACAAGCGGTGATTACCGCGATTCTGGAATTGGCTGACGAAGCCGGTAAAGATCATTGGGAATGGACAGCACCCGTGCCACCGCAAGCTTTGATCGATCAGATCAGCACGATGGCCGCGAGTGATTTGAACGAAGCTTTCCGCATCAAAGCGAAGGGTGCACGTTCAGAAAAATTATCTGAAATTAACAAGCGCGTCGTGGGTGAACTCTGTACGGGCCTTGACGGCGCGCCAGACAAAAATACCGTTAACGCATTGCTCTTCAACATCGAATCAAAAATCGTGCGCGGCCAGATTTTGAATGGTGAGCCACGCATCGATGGCCGCGACACACGCACCGTGCGCCCGATCTCGATTCGCACCTCGGTTCTGCCACGCACGCACGGTTCGGTGCTGTTTACGCGTGGCGAAACCCAGGCGATTGTGGTGGCCACACTGGGCACGCTAAAAGAATCGCAAATGATCGATGCACTCCAAGGCGAGTACAAAGATCGCTACATGTTTCACTACAACTTCCCTCCCTACTCGACTGGCGAAACGGGCCGCGTCGGTACACCGAAGCGTCGCGAAATCGGTCATGGCCGCTTGGCGAAACGCTCGCTTATCGCCGTGTTGCCGAGTGAAGAAGAATTTGGCTACTCGATGCGCGTGGTCTCTGAAATTACCGAATCCAACGGCTCGTCGTCGATGGCATCGGTCTGTGGCGGCTGTCTGGCGTTGATGGATGCGGGTGTGCCGATCAAGGCGCACGTGGCGGGTGTGGCGATGGGCTTGATTAAAGACGGTAATCGCTTCGCCGTGTTGACCGATATTTTGGGTGACGAAGATCATCTTGGCGATATGGATTTCAAAGTAGCCGGCACTGATAAAGGTATCACCGCGCTGCAAATGGATATCAAGATCACGGGCATCACCAAAGAGATCATGGATGTCGCGTTGAAGCAGGCCAAGGAAGGCCGTATGCACATTCTGGGCTTGATGAAACAGGCCATGCCATCGTCGCGCGCCGAGCTGTCATCGTTCGCGCCACAGATCATCAAAATCAAAATCAATCCCGACAAGATTCGTGATGTTATCGGCAAGGGCGGCGCGGTCATTCAAGCGATCACGCGCGAGACCGGCACCGAGATTGATATTGCCGAAGACGGCACGATTTCGATTGCGTGCGTGTCTGCTGAAGCGGGTGCGGCCGCGAAGAAACGGATTGAAGACATTACCGCAGAAGTCGAAGTCGGCAAGATTTACGAAGGCCCAATTTTGCGTCTGCTCGATTTCGGCGCGATCGTCAGTTTGATGCCCGGAAAAGATGGTCTCTTGCACATTTCGCAAATCGCGCACGAGCGCGTAAACGCGGTGTCAGATCACCTGAAAGAAGGCCAAATCGTCAAAGTAAAAGTGATGGAAGCCGACGACAAAGGCCGCGTGCGTTTGAGTATGAAAGCGCTGCTCGATGCGCCCGCCAAGCCAGAAGCCGCACCGCACGAAACGCATTAATTGTT
>JANYGV010000224.1 GCA_025359285.1 Burkholderiales bacterium | reverse complement strand
CGCTTATTGCGCAAAACGATACCTCGTTCAAACGCAATCTGGATCGCTACAAATATCCCAATCGTTTTCCGCAAGACTTGGCTGGTCATCAGCGCGCGGCTTGTGAAGACTTTTTAAGCTTGTTGAATACGCGCTTGGCAGAATCAGCATTTTTAATGGGGGATAAGTTCGGTTTCACTGACGCCGCGATTGTGCCGTTTATCCGTCAATTTGCTCATGTAGATAAAGCCTGGTTCTATCAATCGAAATACGGAAATGTTATTCAATGGCTGGACAATCATTTAGCGTCCCCAATATTCAACCACGTTATGAAAAAACGGTAGCCAACGATACTGAATCGCAGGGGCATCGAGGCTTACTGACGCGCCTACAGCGCAACGCTCGAAAAATCAAAACAACATCACTCACCGTAAAAACAATTTTAATTTGAATGTGCAAGCAGCACCTGCCAATTGAAGCACAAATGCCTGCAGTGCCGCGCCAGCGCTAGAGTTTGATATGTAATTTCGGTCACGGGTATGGTGCTAATCCGCTTTATTTCAAGCCCCTTGAAATTAAAAATCGCGATCCTATTTCTTGTCTGCGAGCGCTCAATTGAGGCTTGCGGTGGGTGCCAATAATTCCATCGGCACCTAAAATTTATCGCTTAACTATTTAAAGGATATTGACATGAGAACATTTGATTTTTCCCCACTTTATCGTTCCGCCATCGGCTATGATCGTTTGGCAAACATGTTCGAGCGCGCCCAACGTAGTGCCGAATTGGGCGACGCGTCTGGTAACAACGCGCCCACCTATCCACCCTACAATATCGAGTTGATTGCTGACGACAAATATCGGATCACGATGGCCGTGGCCGGTTTTCACCGCGGTGAAATCGACCTCGAACTCGAGCGTGATTCGCTCAAGGTGGTAGGCCGCAAAGAACGCGACGAGCAGGGTAAAACATTCCTGCATCGTGGCATCGCAGCACGCAATTTTGAGCACCGTTTTCAGCTCGCCGAGCATGTGAAAGTCGTCAGCGCTTCGCTTGATGCGGGCTTGCTCAATATTGAGTTGGCACGCGAAATACCCGAAGCAATGAAGCCACGCAAAATCGCGATTGACGGCATCGGCAACGACACTAACAACGTCGAAGTGTTGGAGCGGCGTGCAGCGTAAGCTGCACAGGCACCCATAGTAGTTTTTATTAAAGGTGGCGTTGCATTGTCGGCGTGATCCTTGAAACGTAATAACGCCTTCGTGGAAACTTTGCGAAGGCGTTGTTACATATGCGGCTGACGCTCTTCAGAAGAACGCAGGAGTCGAAACTAACGGCCTTACTTTAGGAACTGCAGGACAACATCGAGCATCCCGCTTTTTTACGCGCCCAGTCTGGGCGTTTGGCGGCAAATTTTTCGCGCCCCGCCTGCTCATCATAGGGATTGCGCATAACGTCCAATAATTCATGGATCATACTGACATCGCCCTGCTCGGCCAAGTCAATTGCCTCTTGCGCCAGATAATTACGCAGCACATAGCGCGGATTCACCTGATTCATCGTGACCACACGCAGATTATTTGGCTGTCCATCCTCGTTCACACGCATCGCATAACGCGTCAACCAATTTGCAAACTCAGCACGATATTGCAGATATTTTTCGTCAACGTAAAACGCGCGCTGCAAGCTATCCGGCGAGGGATTGGATAGGTCAACGCACGCCAATTGACGAAAAAAATCGGTCATGTCCACTTCCGCTTTTTGCAACAGCGCGAATATATCGTTAATCAAATCGCCATCGTCACCGCGTAATGCGTTGAGCCCGAATTTTTGCGCAAAAACGCGATTAAATTCCCGGTTATAAACTTCGTCGTAACGCTCAAGACCCGCCATCCGCGCCGTGTCGTCGGCAAATACGGCGCCTAGCGCATCGGCTAATCGCTCCAGATTCCATCGAGCAATGTCGGGTTGCCGCCCAAAAGCATAGCGCTTGCCGCCCGCGTCGGTCGTATTGGGCGTCCAGCCTGGGTCAAAATTATCCACCCAACCGTACGGGCCGTAATCAATCGTCAGACCCAAGATCGACATATTGTCGGTGTTCATCACGCCATGCACAAAACCGACCTGCATCCAGCCGACCACCATCAGC
>JANYGV010000219.1 GCA_025359285.1 Burkholderiales bacterium | reverse complement strand
GTGATTGGATTATTTGTCACGCTCACCCCACCCACCAAGCCAATGCTGACCGAAGCCGCCAGCGCCAGCCACTACGAATCGCCGCACCACGGCGCGTTTCCACGCCTCCAGATTTTAACCATTCAAGGTTTACTCGACGGTACAGAACGCCCCCACTGGCCGGATCTTTCAGCCGGCGAACAAACCTTCAAAAAAGCCAAAACCGCCAGTAAGACGGCGAAGCAAAAAAGCCTATTTGAGAATGGCGATGATTGAGAAATAGCCACCAGCGTTTGCAGCTCACGATCACGATCGCGAGCGCCAATCGCGTCATTGGCACAGATCAATTTCAGTTTGTGGCTGCACTTCCAAGGTCGCCGCCAAATAACGCGTTCCAGCCAAAAGTGCTTGTAAAGCCGCCTAAATGCTAGAGCCGAGTGATATTTTATTGCTCCAATTTCGCGTCAACTTTTGACGAAAACGCATGCTGGGATATGCTCATTTTCACGGGTGCCGCAAGCGTTGCAATTCATGACCGAACGACAAAAAATCTCGGTATCGGAAAAACTTTTTGTCACGGTGAGCCTCTTCAGCCGCCGCTGTCGATTTAGTTGATTGCAACACTACCTGAACTAGCAGTTCATCCAATTGCGCTGAACCGTATGCGGTTTGAGATGGCAAAAAGGTTTGCTAAGGCCGCGCCGCATCAACCCAGAAAATACCTCGCCGCGAACGTGGGAAGCGGTATGCCGAACAGGATATTCAGCCGGAACGTGACGCCCCGAGATAGCCCAAAATACCGCGATGGATTGGCTTTAGGAATTGCATATCGCAATACAGCGTGAACGACAATGGACGAGGCGCTGGCGGCGAGCAGCACGGCCAGGATAATTGCCGGTGACTCCATCACCACCATCGCCATGATCGCCACCATCCCCACCGCCATCCCCACCGCCATGAGACCGCAGAAGGCCATTTGAGTTGCTTCAAGATTTTGTATGGCCGTCACAAAAGTCACCGCACTGACCGAGCCATATGACGCAGCGATGGCGGCTGCATCAAACCGCGATACCCTTTTTTTGAGAAGTTGATATCCCCACGCTAGTACCAGAAAAGCCAACAGTATTGCCGCCGCCAGGCTGAGCATCACTGGTGCGCTGAGATCTGAATGGGCTAGCGCGAATCCGCCCTAGAGTGCCCACGCCATGAGCAGATAGCGAGACAAGAATTTCGAGATCGCGCTTGGAATATCGAGGTTCGATTTGGGCGCACCTGCCAGTACACCAAATACGAAAAATTAAATGGCGGGGTCGAGTAATTTTTGCATTGAAGTTCTCTTTTTGAGTTCTCCTTTTAAGTTCTCCTTTTAAGTTCTCCTCATGTCGGCATGCTATGAATTTCGATGAATAAATTAAAATTGATTGTTCAATACAAATGAATAGATAAAATTCGACGAATATTAAGTTTCGGCAAATGCGAATTTTCCTAGCGCTGGCGAATATCGGCAGCGTCAGCCGCGCGGCGCAGACTTAAACTGGACGACTTGGGCAGGCAGCGATTTATCCTGCGAGAGCTCGGATCTGACATAAATATGGCCACCGATGCCCATTTAAAGCGCCATCGGTTCAAGCCGAATCTGCGCTTAGAACTCGGCAGCAGTGAGGCGATTAAAGAGGCGGTCGCCGGGAATTTAGGGATCGCTGTGGTCTCCCGTCACGCGCTGCGCGGGCGCACGCAGAGGACGGCGTGTGCGTGTTGAATATCGCCGGGTTTCCTCTCGAATCCATGTGGCATGTGGTGCGACGAAAGGGCAAACAACTGTCACCCATTGCCGGCATATTTCAGGAGCATCTTCTTGTGGAGGCTGGGCCGTAAGGGCTGAATACTAGGATCTCATCGATGCGCATCTTTGCAGAGCGCGGACTCGATTCCCGCAAATTTAATCCGTAAATAAAAATGCCACCCGATGACGCGAGGTGGCATTTTTATTTACTGGTGGAGCCGGCGGGAATCCTTTTGCGATGACGCTGCAAAAGCCACCTCGCGCCGTGCAGTGCGCTCGGATTCGTGAGGCATCAAACAAGCCGCAGGGCTTGTTTGATGCCCACACTCATCCCGCGTCCGTGCCGGACGCGGTTTCGATTGCCGCAAATTCCATCCGTAAATAAAAATGCCACCCGATACAGCTGGGTGGCATTTTTATTTACTGGTGGAGCCGGCGGGAATCGAACCCGCGTCCGCAAGCCCTCTACAGGCCGCTCTACATACTTAGATTCCATTATTTGATTTCGCCCCACGTACGCCAATGGCCGGGCTGACGCGACG
>JANYGV010000211.1 GCA_025359285.1 Burkholderiales bacterium | reverse complement strand
TATCCCCAAGGGGACTTCCTTCGGGGCTTAGAAGACTTCGATGCATTCGAAGATGACCCGCCTCGCGCCGACTCTTGTCGCAAAGCGGTCATGATGCAAGCTCTCGGTCTTTAACGTGCCAAAGAAGCTCTCCATCGGCGCGTTATGCTAGCCGTTGCCACCGTGGCTCATGAAGGTTTCCATCCCATCGCTGCGCTGTAAGTCGCGGTAAGCCCGGCTGCAACACGGGCTGCCGCGATCCGAGTGATGCATCAGCCCTGCCTTCGGCTTCTTGCGCCAATACGTCGCGCGCAATGCATCAATCACCAATTGCTGGGTCATCTGCTTGTCGGCTTGTCCATTACCCGGCCGACGATCTCGCCGGTATATCACTCCTTGATTGCCGCCAGAAACAGCCAACCCTCATCGGTCGGGCCATAGGTGATGTCAGCCACCCACACCCGATTCGGGGCGATCGGTGCAAATTGACGGTCCGGCCGATTATCGGCCACCGGTGACGTATCCGCAATTCACAGCCAACCTCATGAACGCGAAAAGCTAAAATGGTGGAACCGGGAAGATGCGCCACGGTGCTGAGATTTTTGTCCTATCTTGTTAAAAATTCCAGCATTCGCGCGGAGTAGCAGCCGTTTTAGGCTGAAACGGCCAGTTTGGTGCGGGTCTCGGCTTTTCTGCGGTGTAGGTGTGCAACTTTTCAATTCGTGTGCCGTCCTAGTGGCATGCAATAATATTAATAAGCAATTGTTGTATTTTATTTTTATCCGAGGAGATACCCAATGAAAGATCTGCACGTGCAAAACCGCCGTACCGCTTTGAAGAAGATGTCGCTAGGTCTGGCAAGCATTCCACTGTTGTCAATCTCAAAAATATCGTTAGCCGCGCCTAGTCCGCTGCGCGCTGCTCTGGGTTATCAGGAAAAACCGAAAGATGGTCACAAATGTTCGGGTTGTATGCATTTTGTAGCCGGTAAAACCGCTAAAGAAAATGGCGGCTGTAAATTGATGGCAGGTGATGCCGGTATCAGTCCTGAAGGCTGGTGTACCGCGTGGGTTGAATTGAAAAAAGCATAACTTAAGGATTGTTCGGTTTGAAATCGTTCGACGCCGCCATTTCAGATGTACCTTCAGCCATAGCTAATTTGTTTGCACAACCATCACGCTCGCCTGTAACATCGAGGGTCATGAAAACGCGAACCGCTGAAACGCCTCCGTCTGCCGGTGTCGACGAGAAAAAAACACGTGTCCCTGCATCCTCGGAACAGGCCAAAGTCGACGACCTACTGATTCGGCGCTTCTGCGACGGCGATCTAAGAGCTTTCGAGATATTGGTGGTGAAGTACCAACGCCGTATAGCTGCTGCTATTAACGCGATGGTGCGTAATGACGGTGTGGCCGAAGAGCTGACTCAGGAAACTTTCCTTCGAGCTTATCGTGGTTTGCCGAATTTTCGTTTTGAGAGCGCATTTTCAACTTGGCTTTATGCGATTGCCCGTAATACCGCGACGTCATACCATCGCGACGGACACGGTCGAGCTGACAACGCAGTTTCGCTCGACGCGCTAACCGAAGAATTTGGCTCCGGCGAAGCATCGCTTATCGGTGGTGCAGCGCACGAACGCACTGCCAGCAGCCCCGAGGAAGAGGTCGCCACACAGCAATTGCTGGCGCGCATTCAGCTGGCGGTAAGCGATCTACCGCCGCAAATGCGCGAGGCGCTGGTGCTTCGCGAAATGGAGGGGCTGAGTTATGTGGAGATTGCTGACAAGCTTGGTGTGCCACTCAACACTGTGCGTTCGCTGATTTTTAGAGCGCGCGAAAGCGTCGCTAATGACATTAATTCCATGCTCGATTCAGCCATTCGTGGGCGGCTTGAATGAGTTCTGTTAAAAATAAAAACGGCTGCGCAAAGGTCAACATACAAACCAGCGCCGAGATTTCTGAAAATATGAACCAGGGAATGAGTGAAGGGATGAGTGAAAATATGGGAATTTCCGCGCTGCTGGATGATGAGATGTCATCCGCCGAATTTGCAATTTTATCAGCACAATTCGGCGCTAATCCCGCTATGATTTCAACGTTGAAAACGCACCGCTATGTTTTAGATGCGCTTGCCGGTTTTGTAAGCCCTGATTATTTCTACACTGAACGCATCATGGCTTACATCCAGCATTCCATTTCGACAAAGTAATCGACGACATTTTTTTAGTCGACCCGCGACAGCTTCAACGATAGGCCGAGCGTTCGTTCAATTAAATTCCCATAGCCGCGTTCAATCCGGTTAATGGATGTAATTGATGTTTCACCCGAGGCCAGCGCAGCCGCCATCACGTAGGCAAGGCCCGCGCGGAGATCAGGCACATTTAACGTCAAACCATCTGAATGTAGTGGCGTCGGCCCTTGAATAATCGCGCTGTGGGGAAAATCACGGCCGCGAAACCGACACGCGACAGAACCTAAACAATGCGTTTCAATTTGTGTTTTAGCACCCAGCGCGGACAACGCATTCAAGTAATCGAAACGCCGCTCGTAAACCGTTTCGTGAATGATCGAGGTGCCGGTCGCTTGCGTCAACATGACTGCAAACGGCTGCTGCCAATCGGTCGCAAAGCCGGGAAATACGTCGGTCTCCAGCACGGTACTTTTCAGTTTATGACGACGGAAAAATTTGATGGATTTCGCACCCTCAATCGATACGCCGCCGCCGACACTATTGAACGGGCCGAAGAAATTAATCAAGGTCGATGGATCAATCCCGTCAACAATAATTTCACCGTCGGTGGCCGCCGCAAGCGCCGCCCATGATGCTGCTTCAATACGATCACCGAGTACTTCAAAGGTGGTGCCGTAAAGTTTATCAACGCCTTCAATTATCAATTCGCGATTCGGCATCAGTTGCACGCGCGCGCCCATGGTGTTAAGCATCGTGATTAGCGCAATGATTTCAGGTTCAGTCGCCACGTTTTCAATAATGCTGGTGCCTTCGGCTAACACGCCGAGAAACAAGCAGCTTTCAGTCGCGCCCACGCTGGGGTAGGGCAGTTTGTAATGGCAGGCCTTGAGCGGG
>JANYGV010000186.1 GCA_025359285.1 Burkholderiales bacterium | reverse complement strand
AGTAGTGGCCGGCCGAGTTGCGGCCACGCCGAATCTCGGCATGCAGAGTCGAGCGATGACGGCTGACTTCAGCGGCTATGTCACTCATACTCAACTGCGCCACCAAACAGGCGTGAATGAGGTAACGTTCGTCTAGGGTGAAGTGCGTGCGCTTCATGGCGATGTCCTTTCGTCTCAGAAACAAAAGGGTACCGCTATTCGTGCCTCACCCCCTCATCAAGCGCCCTGATCTGTCGCTATTCGAAATGGAATCCGGGTTAGTGGCTTAGAATCCGCGCCAGCGCTTGATTTATAAATATAAAATGGTGCAATTTGCAATGTCGCCAGCCCGACAAGCCGCGATGCCATCATTAAAGTTTTCGCGTCTAAAATCTATATACCCCGACGTTGACGTCGCAACATTCGGGCTGACCAGTTAAAATTGATATCTCCACAAGAAGTTGACGTTAGTTGTGGTTGAGCCAAAGCCACGTCCGCGTCACGTCAAGATTTATTCAATCCGATCAAAAAAAGTGTAGGGAATCTGCATGAATTCATTGAAGGGGGAAAGCCCGATTCAGCGCATCATCACGTTACGGCAAGACGAGCTCCGGCATGGCGCGTTTATATTGCGGCCAATGTCGTTGGTAACGTTGGGAGCATCGGCGGCACTGCGCCTTGCATTATTGTCTACCGCCCATGTGTCTACAGCCATTGTGTCTACAGCCATTGTGTCTACAGCCCTTGTGTCTACAGCTTTTGTGTCTACAGCCTTTGTGCCTGCCGCCTATGCGCAGGTGGGGACGGATCGGGTAGAAGGTTTGCGCGACAACACGCCACGATGGCACGCGATTACCGGCGCACGCATTGTGGTGTCGCCAGACAAGGTGATTGAGCGCGGCACACTGGTGATGCGTGATGGTGTGGTCGTCGCGGTCGGTGCTAACGTGGCGGTTCCCGCCGGTGCGCGCGAATGGAAGCTCGATGGCCGTACCGTGTATCCCGGCTTCATCGATCTGGCGAGCAGTGTTGGCGTGCCAGCGGCGCTGCGAGCACCGTCATCCAGCGCCGCGCCCTGGATGCGCGGGGTGCAGGCCCCGGCACAGCCGGAACTGAAATTACCGTCGCGTGCATTGGCGTCGAATAACCGTACAGTGCGCTCTGAAATCGACGTGGCTCAGCAGCTGGATTTAAAGGCAGATGAAGTCAAAGCCGCGCGTGAGCTAGGCTTTACGACCGTGCTGGCAACACCGGCCGCCGGGGTGTTTCGGGGCCAAAGCGCGCTGTTGAATCTGGCTGATGTGGTTGAGCTTGGCGGTTCGTCAAACGCTAAATCAATCGTAATCATGCCGCGCGCCGCGCAGCATCTGGCCACAGAAATAGAGCGCTCACGCGAGGCGCAATATCCCAGTTCGCTGATGGGTGCGATCGCGCTGCAGCGGCAAACGTTTTATGACGCCCGCTGGTATCGGAGTGCGCAGGAATTTTATCGGGAAAAAATCAGCGCACAAGAGCGCCCGCAGGAGAATGCCTCGCTGGACGCACTCGCGGCGGCGCTCACCGGTCGTCAATTGGTGATTCATCAGGCCGACACCGAGCAGGATTTTCTGCGCATCGCAAAAGTACGCGATGAGTTTTCGCTGCGCTCGGTCGCGCAAGGCAACGGTTATGAATACCGCCGCGCCCAGCAATTGAAATCGCTGGCGCTACCGGTGATCGTGCCGATTAACTTTCCGCAGCCCCCCGAAATTGAGAATCCTGATAGCGCGATCGATGTGCCGCTTGAGGCGCTACAGCACTGGGAGCAGGCACCGTCGAATCTGGCCAATATGCAAAAAGCGGGGATTGAGTTCACGATCACGTCGCTGGGCTTGCGCGAAGCAGGCAAAGACTTCTGGCCAAATATGCGGCTTGCGGTGCGGCGTGGCTTAAGCGCTCAGGCGGCGATTGCAGCGCTTACCACGGTGCCTGCCAAATTACTCGGCGTATCTGCGCAGCTGGGCACGCTTGAGCCTGGCCATGTGGCTAATTTAGTCATCGCGAATGGCGATTTATTTGACGCCAGCGACGCGACCCAGGCGAATAGTGCGAACGCGGCAGAGATTGAAATTGCGTTTGTCGATGGCCGTCCCTACCTCGCGCCCGCCTTTGACCGATTCGATCTGCGTGGCAAGTGGAAAATCAGCAAAGCTGGCGAGCCAACCAAATCGGCTGAGTGGGATATCACCGGCACCAAAGCAAAGCCGCAATTGAAACTGGGCGGCGCAGCCTGTGACATTCGCGTGCGGGCGAGACAATTGGTGGTCACGCTGCCGTGCGGAAAAAATGGCGGGGACACTGAAACGATTGTTGCTGAATTTTCTGCTGAGCAATTGCGCGGCACTGCGCAGCCGATAAATGGCCGCCTGCAAGCGTGGTCGGCCCAACGCGTTGCCCCTTATGTTGCCCCGTCCGTTGCCCCCTATGTTGCCCCGGTGGGTGCCGCAGAAATCGCGGCCGCTGCGGCCGCGGTCCCGGCACCTCCCAGCGGGGCCGGTCAGGGCAGCGCACCTCAAGCGCCTATGCCGGTGATTAAAGATGTGATGCCGCCACCACTGCCGACCACCTATCCAGCGGGGCCTTATAGCGTCAGCGCGCCACCGCGTCCAGCGCAGCTGATAATTCGTAACGCTACCGTTTGGACCGGGGTTGGCAATATTGCGCCGACCCAAGCCGATATGTGGGTGCGCGACGGTCGGATCGTGGCCATTGGCGCAAACCTTTCAGCCCCGGCAGATGCCACGATCATTGATGCAACCGGTAAACATCTCACCGCCGGCATCATTGACGCCCATTCCCATACCGCCATTTCGGCGGGCATTAACGAATTCTCAAGCTCTATTACAGCGGAGGTGCGGATTGGCGATGTGATTGACGCAACCGACATCAATATTTATCGCGAACTCGCGGGCGGCGTCACGGCGGCGAATGTACTGCATGGTTCGGCGAATGCGATCGGCGGGCAAAATCAGGTCATCAAAATGCGCTGGGGCGCGGATGCCGAGGGCATGAAGTTTGCCACTGCGATGCCGGGAATCAAATTCGCGCTGGGCGAGAACGTGAAGCAATCGAATTGGGAAAACTCGGGCTCGCGCTACCCACAAACCCGCATGGGGGTAGAGCAGATTTATCGCGACGGATTTCAAGCCGCAAAGCTGTATCGCGAAGGCTGGGAAAAATGGCGTTCGACCAAAACGGGGCTTGAGCCGCGGCGAGATTTACAGCTTGATACCTTGGTCGAGATTTTGGACAAAAAGCGAGTGATTCACATCCACTCATATCGCGCCGATGAAATTTTGATGTTTGTAAAAATAGCCAAAGAGTTTGGCTTCACCGTCGCAACGTTTCAGCACGTGCTGGAAGGCTATAAAGTCGCCGATGCGATTGCCAGTATCGGGGCGGGTGGATCAACGTTTTCAGACTGGTGGGGCTACAAAATGGAAGCCTTTGACGCGATCCCCACCAACGGCGTATTGATGCATAAGGCCGGCGTGTTAACGACGTTCAACTCGGATAGCGATGAGTTGGCACGTCGCCTGAATACCGAAGCGGCAAAGGCGGTTAAATATGGCGGGATATCGCAAACGGAGGCGCTGAAATTTGTCACTATCAATGCGGCAAAACAGTTGCGGATTGACAATCGCGTCGGTTCGCTTGAAGTCGGCAAGGACGCTGATTTCGTGATCTGGAGCGCTAATCCGCTTTCCACCTTCGCGCGTGCTGAACAAACCTGGATTGAGGGGGCGCGTTACTTTGATTTAAAAACCGACGGTGATCTGCGCGAGAGCGCGCGTCTTGAGCGTGCGCGCATTGTGGCGAAAGCAATGCCGGCGCGACTGGCGCGTTTGAGTGGCCCCGCTGGCGCCCCGCCCGCCGGTGCTGGTGCGCAAGGTACGCCTCGTCCTGGTGCTGACATGCCGCCTTCGTCGGTGTCGGAATTGATGGAATATATGGCGTTTCAACGTTGGCTGCATGCGGCAGGCCAAATTCACGATGGTTATTGGAGCGGTGGCGCATGGCACGAATGTACAGAGGACGCACGATGAAACTGAACGCCCCATTTCTGAATGCGCCCGCATGGGCGCTGGTTGCTCTGATCAGCGTGAATGCGCAGGCCACGCCGAATATGCCTCCCGCCGCGCAAACCAAACCGATTCTGATTACCGGCGCGACGTTGCATACGGTGAGCGGTGCGACGATCATCAATGGCCGGATGTTGTTGGAAGGCGGTCGCATTGTCGCGATTGGCGCATCGACAGCGATACCGGACAATGCCGCAGTAACGGTGATCGCGATGCCGGGCAAACATATTTATCCTGGCTTGATTGCCGCGAATACCGCGCTGGGTCTGGTCGAAGTGGAGGCAGTGCGCGCCACCATTGATACCGCAGAAACCGGCGCTGTCAATCCGAATTCGCGGGCGCTAGTGGCGGTGAATGCGGACAGCGAGCTGATCCCGGTGGCGCGCGCCAATGGCGTGCTGGCAGCGCTTTCTGTGCCGCGCGCCAGCCCGATCGGTCTGATCGCGGGCACCTCGGCCTTGTTGCAGCTGGATGGCTGGACGTGGGAAGAAATGGGGCTGGTTCCCGAAGTAGGCCTTCACGTGACGCTGCCTTCGATGCGTCTGAATGCGGCGCTGTATCCGAATCTGGCACCCGCGCGGCTGGAAGATATGCAGCGCATGGTTAATCAACGGTTGCGGGTATTGGAAGATGCACTGGACGCTGCACGCGCTTATGCGAATACCCGAGCGGCGGAGCCGAAAACACCGATTGACTCCCGCTGGGAGTCGATGCGGCCTGTTTTTGCGGCGGATAAACAGCGCCCGGTGTTCGTCACAGCCAACGAGCTGCCACAGATTCGTTATGCGATTGGTTTGGCAGAGCGAATGGGCTTAAAGCTCGTTATTGTCGGTGGCATGGATGCCGCGCTGATTGCAGATTTGCTGCGTGAACGCCAAATCCCCGTCATCATTGCCGGTGTGCATCGGCTGCCCATGCGTCGCGGTGATGATACCAACGCGCCATTCAGTCTGGCCGCTCGTTTATCGGAAGCGGGTGTGCGTTTTTGCATCGCGCGAAGCGGTAGTGAATTCGACGCTGCGACCGAACGCAGCTTGCCGTTCGAGGCCGCCACAGCTGCGGCGCATGGCTTGGCAGCAGACGAGGCGCTGCGCGCCATTACCTTATACCCGGCGCAAATTTTAGGGGTGGCTGAACGGTTGGGTTCGCTCGACACTGGCAAGCTGGCAAGCTTTTTCGTAACCGATGGCGATCCGCTTGATATTCGTACCAACGTCGAGCGCGTTTTCATTCAGGGCCGCGAGCTGGAACTGACAGATCGTCAAACCAAATTGAGGCAAAAGTACGAGCAAAAATATTTGCAATTGAACGCCACGAAAAAATGAATCCTGCATTCTTGATTGGTACTCCAGGTTTATTTCTGTGTCCACTTCAGCGAAGTTAGCAATGCCATCAGCATCAGCATCAGCGACAGCAACCGCGACGGCCATGATTCATCACAGCGCATTTTATAAGTTCGTGCCGCTCGCTAATCCCGATCAGGTTGTCGCGGATTTGCGTGCGTTGGCGATGCGCTGTGATTTGCTCGGCTCAATTTTAGTGGCTACCGAAGGCATCAATGGCATGGTGGCGGGGCGGGAGGAAAATGTGGACGCATTCCAGTCCGCTTTGCTAGACGACGCACATTTCACGGCAATACCCTTCAAACGCAGCACTTGCAAAACGCCTCCATTCCGGCGTCTGAAAGTGTATAAAAAGCCGGAGATCGTACCGCTCGGCATTGACGGTGTTGACGCACGCAATACCGGGATTGACGTCAGCCCGGCGGAGTGGCGCAAGCTGATCGCTGAGGATGACGTGGTGCTGCTTGATAATCGCAATAGTTTTGAGTTCCGTCTGGGGCGTTTTAAAAACGCGATTGATCCGCATGTGACTAATTTTCGCGATTTTCCTAATTACGTCAAAGCGCATGCGGCGGATTGGAAAGCTGAGGGCAAGCGTGTGGCGATGTATTGCACGGGCGGTATTCGCTGCGAAAAAACCAGCGCGTGGATGCGCGACCTTGATATGGAAGTTTTCCAATTAGAGGGCGGCATTTTGAATTATTTCAAAGAAATGCCGGACGCTGACAAAGATTGGGATGGCGAGTGTTTCGTCTTTGATAACCGGGTCGCACTCGATACCCGACTTCAGGAAACCGACACCACGGTCGAGGACGTATATAACGGCGAGCCGGATGGCGAATGGCGTTTGCGCCGGGCCAAAGAGCTCGACAAGCCGCTGCCCGATATTCCGATAGCTAACGAGTCGGAAAAGGGTGCAGGAGACGGCTTGCAAGAGAGCCCGCAGGCAGGTTTGGAAAGTGAACACTAAGACATTGTTGGCTTCGCTCCCCACCAAAAATGGTGTCGGCCCGAGCACGATTTCACTGCCTCGTGGGCCATGGGTTTTGGTGATCGATTTTTTGGCGGAACGGTTTCCGCATATCGCGCAAGATGAATTGGCCGCGCGGATGACGCGTGGTGATGTGCTGGATCATCGCGGCGTAAAAATAACGCCAGATCACGCCTACCAAGCATATGAACGACTCTACTACTATCGCGATATTCCGGTCGAGCCGCGAATTCCATTCGACGAAATAATTTTGTTTCAGGATGAACACATCGTCGTGGTCGATAAGCCGCATTTTCTGCCGGTATCGCCGGTAGGGCGCTACGTGCAAGAGACGGTGCTGGTGCGCTTGAAGCGGAGGCTCGGCATCGATTCGCTGGCACCCATGCATCGCATTGATCGCGAGACGGCTGGGCTGGTGCTGTTTACAATTCAGACTGAGACGCGGGGTAAATATCAACGCTTGTTCGAGCATCGAGAGGTGCATAAAACCTATCAGGCAATCGCACCGAGCTTGTCTAATTTGCAATGGCCGATTACTTATTCCAGCCGTATTGTGGAGTCTGAGGCGTTCATGCAAATGTGTGAAGTTGACGTCGAGTCCGGGCATCCTGCAAATGCTGAAACCAACATTGAATTGCTTGAAACAAAGGGGCAGTTAGCGCGCTACCAGTTGACGCCGTTGACCGGAAAAAAGCATCAGCTGCGGGTACAAATGGCCGCGCTGGGGGCGCCGATTTTGAATGATCGGATTTACCCAATTCACCAACGGGAATCTGATCTCGACGACAAATTTGAGAAATACCAAAGACCGCTACAACTCCTCGCCAGCCAAATTTCTTTTCGTGATCCGATGACCGGCGAGGCACGATATTTTAAGAGCCAGCGGCGGTTGGATTTTGCTTGAGCGGTACTCCATGATAAAAACTTGTCTCTTTATCGGGCGCGGCTTTCGAAGCATAATTGCTCGTGAAAGCGCGCTAGCTGGATACTTTGCATCACGATTTCAGCGTTCTTCCGGTAGCAACTCAATTCGCAAGTGCTGTCGGCTTGCCATCAAAACTGAGTAAAAACGTTTGAGCAAACGGATAGCTGTAGCGATTGATATACAACTCTTTTACGACGGAGCCTTGTTGGTTGTTGGCTCTAACTTGCGCGAAATTTTCACCTAGCAAATCGCTTTTTCGAATGGGCCAAGACAGCTGATCGCGAGTCTGCGCCAGGGTCTGATAGGACAAGTCGCATCGACTCTGTTACGGCGGCACTGATTGTCTTGCACCGCTTTTTTTGCCGCCATTTGGCTGACTAAATATTCCTCGCCGGTCGTGGCCATCACGCCCGTACCCGTCGCGCTGGCAAGGCCTCATAGGCCTGTCGCGCGGACTGATTTTGTAGCTGCGCGCTGACTGGCAATAGAGCGTTACCGCTGAAAACGTTGAAGCTGGCATTGTTTTCGTACTCGTTATTGATCGCGTTGGTGTTGTCATTGTTGTTGGCGTTGTCGTTTGTGTAGTTGTTGGTAAGGACGTCACGTGCGGCTGCCAATTGCAGCATTGAAAGCAGGGTCGCGATGTCTACCTGCTGGAAGGTCAAGTTCAGTCGTGTACTTGAAAACGGGTTCAGCGCATTTTTGGCAAAGCCGGGCGCGAGCTCAGCGGCACACGGATCTGCAATGAGCATGACGCCATTGTTATAGCTTGCCTTGAAGCTGGAGCGTGTGACGATGCTATCGATCGCCGCGCAAGCCGAGGTAAATGTTTCGGTCATCGAGATCCTCGCTTCGAACGCGCGATTACCAACTGCTGTGTCCAGTTCGTGGAGACGGGCGATCAGTAAGCCTGATGCAAAACGTGCAGACCGCGGACAGCCGATAAGCGCAATGATAATGAATGCATTCATTTTTTTTGGTCGCGAGGCAGCAAATGAGCTGGTACGTCTCGATATTTTTGAGTAGGGAGCAGGGAGCAAGAAATACGGCGGCAAAAAGGTAGACGAAATAGGGAGCATAAAAACGGCATGACGACATGACCGCCTTATGTCGCCCTGTCTCAATCGGCAACAGCGTTCACTGGCGTACCTTCAATTCACTATCAATCTGGAAAATCCAGCAAGTGCGTAGCAGTCTCCTTGGCCACGTGGCACAATCTGAACGGAGCGCGCACCAGTTCACGGCACACGCGATAAAAACACTAAAAACGTTTGTTCTGGAGAATCTGAAATGACTAAAAAAATATTTCCACCAGAATTAGGTCAGGCAAGTTTTCCTGCTTTGCACCTGCCTCGCGCGGCCGTATGGTTATGCTGCCTGATGTGTTGCCCTATGCTGGCAATGTTTTTTTCTGGTGCTGCCAGTGCACAGGAAGCAACGAAATATTTTACGCACGCAGCCCGGCAGGGCGATACGTTAATCGGTCTAGCAAATCGTTATTTGATCGAACCCGAAAAATGGCAAACGATTCAGCGCCACAATAAAATTCCCAATCCGCGCCGTATCAAGCCCGGCACCGAGATTCAAATTCCGATTGCGTTGATGCGCAGTGACGCTTCGCCCGCCAAGGTCATTTCCGTGCAGGGCCCGGTTGAGGCGAGTTCCGGCAAGCTCGAAATAGGCGCGCTGGTGAACGAAGGCACGGGCATTAAAACCGGTGAAAATGGTTTTGTGACGCTGGCGCTGGCGGATGGCTCGACCATTGTTGTGCAATCAAAATCGCAAGTGAAGCTGGAAACCTCGCGCGTGCTGGCCAACACCGGCGGCGTGCCGTTTACTACTATCGGGCTGGTTGGCGGCCGCGTTGAATCAGCAATTGCCAAGCGGAAAGGTCAGGGCGCACGATTTGAAATTTCGACGCAGACATCGACTATGGGGGTGCGCGGCACCCAATTCCGCGTTAGCACAGACGAATCTAGCCGCAGCGCGCGCGGCGAAGTAATCGAGGGCGTGGTGGCAGTTTCTTCAACCACCGCCCGCCAGCAGCCGATTGATCTGAACGCAGGTTTTGGCATCGTCGTTGAAGCAGGCAAAGCCGCCGCTTTGCCTGTTGCGCTGCTGCCCGCGCCCGATTTGAGCGCGGCTTCTGCGCTGCAAGAGCGAATCGTGTTGCGTTTTAAATTCGCTGATGTAGCCGACGCCACTCGCTATCGCGGCCAGATCGCTACCGATAGTGCATTCACCAATTTGCTGGCCGACGATGTATTCAAAACGGCTGAGGCCAAGTTCGGTAATTTGGCGGATGGGCAGTATTTTTTTCGGGCGCGCGCGATTGACAAATCCGCGCTCGAAGGCATTGATGCCGTGCATGCGTTCAAATTAAAAGCGCGGCCCGAGCCACCGTTCCCATCGCTGCCTCAAGACAAAAACAAATTCGCCGCAACGGCAGTGGAATTCAAGTGGGCAGATGCGTCTGAGGCAGGTTCATATCGATTTCAGCTCGCCCGCCGTGCCGATTTTGCACAGCCGATTTCGG
Organism: Burkholderiales bacterium; assembly: GCA_025359285.1. Lineage (GTDB taxonomy): Bacteria > Pseudomonadota > Gammaproteobacteria > Burkholderiales > Usitatibacteraceae > UKL13-2. The sequence continues at coordinate 9,445 of JANYGV010000186.1, read as the reverse complement.
ATGAGCGGGCTCTTCCGGTATCCGCGTTCTCACCCGCCATGCCGCTTACGCCGGGCGATTATTTCTGGCGGGTTTCGAGTGTGCGGCCGGATGGAGACATCGGTCCGTTTGGCGATGCGCAATCGTTCACCTTGAAAGCCATGCCACAAGCGCCGAATCCGCCCAAAGAGGAGGGCAATCGCGTTGGTTTTTCCTGGGGAGCTGAGCCGCAACAGACGTTCGATTTTCAGCTCGCGAGTGATGCCGAATTTAAAACGCTGGTGCAAGAAATGAAGCTGACGCAGCCCGAAGTCGTCATCGATAAACCGTCTAAGGCGGGTATTTATTACATGCGTTATCGCGCCACTGACGCAGATGGCTTCGTCGGCCCATACAGCAGCGCACAAACTATCGAAGTAAAACCGAGCCGCTGGTGGTTACTGTTATTGGTGATACCGTTTTTGTTGTGATGTAGTTTTGGCTCATGAGGATATGAAATGACGGTTCGTCACTTTTACCGCGAGAGCCACTATCCACGGGGTTTTCAGAGCATAAATGGCCCGAACGCCGCGCCTATAAAGGACTTTTAATTTTACGCGACGGAGACATCCGTGCCCCTAGAGTTTGCCCGTTTGGCGCTGACGGGTGCGCCGTCCTGAAATAATATGCGCGATTAATAGCGGCAATGCGGCGATGCCCATCACCCAATGCGTCGCGCTGATGATAGGCCGCGATGCTTCACCGCCGAAGTAATAGAGCGCGTAGCCGGTGAGTGTTAGCGATGCCGCCAATGCCACCATGGTGCCGCCGGAAAGACGATTTTGGTGATGCTGCCACGCTTTCCGCACATGTCCGGGCAGCAAAGAACCGACGATAACGAGCGTTGCCATGGCCGCCAAACCATGCAGCTTAAGCCACCATTGCTGGAGTGGGTGCGGGCCTTCGCCGAAATTGGTTTTCACCGCGACAAAATAGTGAAAGCCCAGCCACAGCAAGCCCGACAGAAACAAGATCGCGAAACTAATCGTTAGCCATCGGCGGTGAAGAGGTCCGAGGCGATTATCAATAGTGCGTTTTTTGTGCATCAGCTTTTCAGTCAAGTTTTACACCGAATTTCTATCGGCAATTTACAGTCGTGTAATTTTTCCCGCGCTATCCAGCAACGCGGCATATGCCTTGAAATGATTCAGCGTTGCGCGACATGCTGTGCTGTCAGGATTTTGTAGCCACACAATTTTGGTTAACGCATCCGCCACCGCACAAGACGGTGCCAGCACGCTGATGGATTCATATTTTTGCTTTGTGGTGCCGTGGATGGCCGCGCGGCGTTTTGCTCTATCGGGTTCAACAATAGTGTCGGCGGTTGTGTAATACATCGCGGTGGTCGCGCAACTCAAATTCGCAATCACGGCAATGGGCAAAACCTGGTTCGGCTGCGATGGTGCGCGCACCGCGATGGTGTGTTCAAAATCGCCAAACACACGTAAATCTCCTCCCGCATTCACCACCCCGGATGCTATGCCATGAGCTTGTAGCGCGATCACCGCTTCATCGACAGCGTAGCCTTTGGCAATGCCGCCTAAATCGATCCAGACGCGTTTAAGGATGCGCACATGGTTGTCGGCGTCGAGCGAAATGCTTTCGCCAAGGCTGCACTGAACCGCTGGCGTTTCGATAATGTCGAGCGCATCGAGCATATTGCCAGCACCGGGCCGCGGTAACGCGCCACGCTGCACCAGCGTGGGCGCGACGGTTGGATTGAACAGGCCGTCGGATAAACATTCAATATCGATCGCAAGCGATAAAGTTTTCCACGTGTCACTAAAAACTCGCAGTCGAATACCAGGCTCAGCATTCGCGATCGCGGCTAAATCACTCGTACTTTCGTGGAAACTCATGGCGCCATGAATTTCGGCGATGCGCGCAAAAGCTGCGTTGGTTGCGTCAACAAACGCGGCATCATCAGCGGCATGGATGGCAATCTCCACCACCGTGCCGAGCAACGGTTTGGCACGCTTGCGCAGAATAGATGCGGCCAAATGCGGCTGGACCACCGGCGATATTGTCTCCACCAATGTGGCCGATGATATGGCCACGTTATCAATGCTTTCGTCGCGCGCTTTCGTGGCGAGAAAACCTTGTATTTGCCGCGCACTCAAAGCGTGCCTGCCGATTTCATTTGCGCAACCACCGCAACGATTCTGCGTACGCCGTCGGTAATGTGGGTGGCGCTCATGGTCGCACTGCTGATTGAGGCAATGTCTTCGCTCACCCGCAGTTTGTCTGATTTATCTTTGCCCACAAACTGCTTGCGCCAAGCGGGCAGGCGGACTTCATAGCCGTGGCTTTCGCGATAAGCGAGAATTTCCACGTTGCGAATTTTCCCATCCGCGCCGATACCCACCGCGTAGTCAATCAGCTCGAATTTACCAATCACGCCATCAAGCACTAATAGCCCGACCGGCTTATCGCCATTCATCGCCGTCAATGAGCGCCATAGTGCGGGCCTGGCAGGCAAACCAGTGGCCGCCGCGACCGCGCTAACCTGCTCTGCACTGAGCTGGAATACGCTTTCCTTAAAGGAAGTAGCTTCGGGAAAGGCGCGTTTCGCCGCTTCGTCCACGGTCGCATACTGGCCCGCGTAGGCGGGTGCAACCATGACAATTGCGGCAGCGGGTAACCAAGTCAGTACAGATTTCATTTTGCTCACTTGTATCGAAAAACTGAGGGTTATTGAGATGTTTAGAACGAAAAGCCAAGACCTAGATTAAGCCGATCTGAATCTTTCACAATTTTATATTTTTGGTAATCAGCCTTCAGCACAACGGTCGGGGCGATGTTAAAACTCACCCCGGTTGTCCAGACCGTTTCAGTATCGTAGGCGGTGGGGTTCAGGCCGGCGAGAACGCCATCAAAACTGCGGCCGGTGTTAATCCGTTCAATACGCGTGAAGGGCGAGACACGGTAGTCGCCGCCCAGCGGGATTTTATAAGCGGCCTGCAAGTAGTAGCCATCAAATGACTTTGGTACCAAATAAGGCGCGCCAGCGAAACTGGCATTAAGCTCGCCTGCGCCAGAAATCGTGCCGCGCGCATAAACCGCAGAAAAATCCCATGCGCCCGGTGTCCATTGCGCGTGAACATCCGCCAGCGTGGCGCGCGCGTTGGGCGCTAAAAAGTCTTTGCTGCCGTGGCTGGCTTTGCCGCTGGTGATGCCTGCGCCGACACGCAAACCCGGGATGCCGCGCCAGTCAATGGCGGCGAACAATGATAAGTCCTTTGAACGCGCTAGTTGGCCTTCCTGGTGCAATGTGCGCAATGGCGATTCAACACTTTCGCCATTCAGCGGATCCCATTTGGTGAGATCGTAGCCTGTCGTAATACCGGCGCTCCATGAAATACCATTATCGTGTTCACCAAACATCTGAATACCCGCTTCACGTAGGGTAGACGGGATGATGGCGGTTTCAACCAATGGCCGATTCACGCTGTAAAAGGTATTAGGTTCATGATTTTGGTTGATAAGTCCCAGCGGTATTAAAAACAAACCCGCGCGAAAGCCATAAGTGTCATTCAAACGATGCTCAACATAAACTTGCTCAACCGCGACCTCGCCCGCATCGGTCGATGAACTCACCGCGTGCTCAACCTCAAGCTCGGCAACGACTTTGGTTTTTGAGTCAAAGCGGTGCTGATAACCCAGCACAAAACGCGCAATGTCAGCCTGCGTTGCGGATGAATCGCTGCGCGGGCGAGCATAAGTGATTTCGCCGTATGAACTTAACTGCGTGTCGGTGCCCATGCTGGAGGAGGTAGCGGCGGGCGTAGGTGCCGCAACCGCTGTGGGGGCCGGTGCAGCATCCTGCTTTTGTTTCATCTGCTTCAATTCAGCTTTTACTTTTTCCAACTCGCCCGCTAATTGCTCCAGGCGATTCAGCAATTGAGTTTCGTTGCTCTGTGCAAACGCGCTACCCGCGCCGCCGAGCGCAAGCGCCAAACTCATGGCGATGCCGGTAGGGATATTTCGTTTTTTTGAAACTTGCATATGGGACTTTCTATCGTCGATAAGTAATTAATGAAGCTGATTGTTGGCTAGCCAACGTAGCGGAGCGAGCCGAATAGCCCTGCGGTTTCGCCTTCGGTACCTGCTGCAAAATAAAGCGCGTTGGTGTCGCCCAGGCTGACACCGTTACCAAAAATGAGTCCCCAAATGCCGTCAAGGCCGATCACGTTAGCGCTCGCATCGCGCATGAAATCGATAAAGCGCCCCGCGGTTTGGTTGAACGCGGCAATTTTTCCGGCGCCACCGAAGTTGCCGACCAGCAGCATGTTCGCAAGCCAACCAGAGTTCGCCGGCGCGATGGCCACGCCCCAAGGCGCGTTTAGTCGGCCAAGGTCCTCATAGATACGGACCATGTCGCCGGCCAGGGTGTACTCCACCAATTTGCCGCGATTGGGGAATCCACCGGCTTTGTCTTCTCCGGCGGCGTCGAGCGAATCTTCCTCTGAGGGGAAAAATTGGCGCGCATCGACAATAAAACCCGCGTCGTTACGCAGCACCTGACTTCTGCAATACATCACAAATACGCGGCCATTGACCACATGAATATTGAATGGCACCGGATCACCGGGGCGTGCTTTATTACCGCGCTCCGGGGCTGTAAAGTCGCGCGCCTCACCAGTGGCAAACGGGTTTATAAAGCCCTGTGTAGGCACCAATTTAAAGTTTTTATCAAACGGGCGAATTTGCGGATCAATTCCAAAATCAGCTGTCCACAAGACATCCCAAGTATCGGTTTTTACTGCCACGCCGAAGAACGACATGCCTTGATTTGCACCGTCAAAAACTAGCTGTAATGGACCATTCACGCGCACGATGGCGCCGCTGGTGCTTCGCTCGGTCCATGCAGAAATGGTGCCCGAATCAGTAACAAATAAAAATCTTGCTGAACCGTCAAATTGAACGGTGGTGCCGCTTGCCATCGCAGTGGCGGTCGAGGCCATCAGAAAATTGCGGCGATTCGGTCGTCTTGACTTCATCAAATAAGCTTTCGAAGGTGTTCTGGGCCATATGGCCAATCAATTAATTTGCATTTTTAACGACGGTTGCTACTGATGCGCGGCACCGAAATTAAGTCAAACAAAAAAATAACAACGCAAATAGGAATGATTCGCATTATTGTATGTAAGCAAAGGTGTGTTGTCTACAATAATTTGCAAGCAAGTGTAAAAACGTCGGTTGTGAGCGCCTATTAACCGCAATGATGAAGCACGCGCAAAAAATGCTGTCGACCTTCTTTTAAAATATGCGGCCAGCAATGCTGTTAGTAGCGCTCGTCTTGCCGTGTGGTCCTAATTAAACGCGGTGCATACTCAATTCAATATATCGACGGCAGTGCTTTTTGCCAGCGATCGAGTAATCCACTCATTTAAGCTAACGGATTCGGCAGCAGCGGCGATGGCGGCGGCGGCATGTACTTCAGGCGGGATGCGAATCAGTAAGCGGCCCGAGGCTTGCCGCTCAGGCTTGACGCCCTCAGCCGCGCATGACGCCAGATAATGGTCAACCGCGAATTCAAAGTCGGCGCGAAGCTCGCCCACGCTGGCACCGTGAAAGCGAAGCTGCTCTTTCATGCCGACAACCACACCCATCAGAATATTGTCTTTAGGGTCGTAATCTATGCGCGCGGTGTAGCCGCGATATTTCATGCTGTTCAATGAATTCCTACTTTCGATATTTTAAAAGCCGCTCTTTGGGCGCCGCGCTGAAACGGAGTAAACAAATGATATCAAAAAATGATACTACAAAATTTATTACGCAGTTGGGCACGTAAAATTATGATGTTGCCGACCGAAGTCTTCAAAATGTTGTTTTTTTTCAGTGATTTAAGTGGGGATATAAATATATCCGTCACGATTAGCGACCAAAATAAAAGAATGAATCAACGTGCCGCGCACCCTTCGCAGCTAGTGCAACATTCAAATTTAGGGATTAAAATAATTAAAACTGTTGCGCTGCACCATGAGCATAAGTTATCGGCAAGATAATTTTTTTCGGGCTTCGGATTTGGATTGCGGATCGCACGGTCACTACGATCTCATCACACGCACACGCACACGCAGCACTTCCATACAACACCTTGCTACAAATAACCTCTAAAGAAACATCAGAAACATCAGAAACATCACGAAATATCAGTCCCACAAGGTCAACCTTAAGGTTTCAAAAATGCCAGCCACGCCCAAAGCCCGCCCGAAGTATTACGACCTTAACCTTCTCAATCTGCCGTTGCCCGCTCTCGTGTCAATCTTTCATCGGATCACAGGTGTGGTGATGTTTTTGTTTTTAATTCCGGCGACCTTGTATTTATTGCAAGGCAGTTTGAAATCAGAATCTGGCTTTAATTTCTGGAAAAACGTGCTGACGACGTTCCCCCTCGTCAAGCTCATCATGCTCGGTTTTGTATGGGCGTTTGTCCATCATTTTTATGCAGGCCTGCGCTATTTGCTGCTTGATTTGCATATTGGTATGAATTTGGCGGCGGCTCGAACATCTTCTATCGTCGTATTCGTTTTGGGCGCGATCACGACAGCAATCATTGGAGTACGCATATGGTGAAGCCTGAAAAAACAGATATGCAGCCCGTCGGCGCGCATTACGGCTGGCGCGAATGGTTGGCGCAGCGGGTCACAGCGGTCATCATGGCGGTTTTTGCGGTGGTTATTTTTTCTTATTTCATGCTTAAGAGTGACGTTAGTTATAACGATTGGAAAGACCTCTTTGGCTCGCAATTATTCCGCGTGCTGGCGCTGCTGTTTTTGATTTCGGTTTACTACCACGCATGGATTGGTATTCGCGATGTGCTGATGGATTACATCAAACCCGTGTCGATCCGGCTGTCGCTGCAGGTGCTGGTTATTCTGGCGCTGTTCGCCTTCACGATTTGGTCAATTGCAATTCTTTGGGGGCAGTAGCGTCATAAGTTGGCAGATACAGTGATGTTGCTTTTCTTCAAACAATATTGAGGCATTTTCAAATGGCAATTCCAGTACGAAAATATGATGCAGTGGTGGTCGGTGCAGGTGGTTCGGGTCTGCGTGCAGCGCTACAGCTTTCAACCGCCGGTTTAAAAGTCGCGGTGCTGTCAAAAGTATTCCCCACGCGCTCGCACACGGTCGCCGCGCAGGGCGGCGTCGGCGCATCGCTCGGCAATATGGGCGAGGATAATTGGCACTGGCATATGTATGACACCATTAAAGGTTCCGACTGGTTGGGGGACCAGGATGCGATTGAATTCATGTGCAAAAAAGCGCCAGAAGCGGTGCGTGAATTAGAGCACTTCGGTATGCCGTTTGATCGGAACGAAAACGGGACGATTTATCAACGCCCATTCGGCGGGCACTCACAAAATTTTGGTGAAAAACCGGTGCAGCGCTCGTGCTGCGCGGCGGATCGTACCGGCCATGCCATGTTGCATACGCTCTATCAACGCAATGTTTTTGCGAACACGCAATTCTTCGTTGAGTGGATGGCGCTCGACTTGATTCGTAATGAGGCCGGTGATGTGTTGGGTGTGGCCGCGATGGAAATGGAAACCGGCGAGACCATGATTTTCCAGGCAAAGGCAACGGTGTTTGCCACGGGTGGTGCAGGGCGTATTTATGCCTCATCAACCAATGCATTTATTAATACTGGTGACGGCCTCGGCATGGCGGCGCGCGCAGGCATTCCGCTGGAAGATATGGAATTCTGGCAGTTTCATCCGACTGGCGTGGCGGGCGCCGGTGTGCTCATTACCGAGGGCGTCAGAGGCGAAGGCGGGATTTTATTGAACGGTAACGGCGAGCGCTTCATGGAGCGCTATGCGCCCACCATGAAAGATTTGGCCTCGCGCGATGTGGTGTCGCGCGCGATGGCGACCGAGATTAAGGAAGGTCGCGGTGCCGGTCCTAATAAAGATTATATTTTGCTGAAGCTCGACCACCTGGGCCCCGAAGTCATCAACAAACGCCTGCCCGGTATTCGTGAAATCGCGGTCAAATTCGCCAACGTTGATCCGATCAAAGAACCGATTCCAGTGGTGCCCACGTGCCACTACCAAATGGGCGGCATCCCGACCAATTATTTTGGTGAAGTGGTCGTACCGAAAGACGGCAATCCCAATTCAGTCGTACCTGGTTTTTATGCGGCGGGCGAAGTCGGATGCGCATCAATTCACGGTGCTAATCGTCTCGGCACGAATTCACTGACTGACTTGCTGGTGATGGGTAAATCGGCGGGGGATTCAATGATTGAATTCATCAAACAAAATCCGAATCACAAAGAGCTGCCTGTCAATGCAGGGCAAGCGTCACTTGATCGTTTGGCCAAGCTTGAGAACCAAAGCAATGGCGAGAATGTTCACGCGGTAGGCGACGCAATGCGCCAAACCATGCAGGCTCACTGTGGCGTGTTCCGCTTCCCGGACATGCTGACCAAGGGTGTTGAAAAAATTAAAGACGTTGCCTTGCGGGCAGAGCGTTTGGAAATCAAAGACAAAAGTAAGACATTTAATACCGCGCGCATTGAGGCGCTTGAGCTCCAGAATCTGATTGAAGTAGCGGTGGCAACGATGGTGTCTGCCGAGAATCGCAAAGAAACGCGTGGCGCGCATGATCGCGCGGATTTCCATGATCGTCCCGGCTTCGTGAACGGTCGCGACGACGAGAATTGGCTCAAGCATTCGCTCTGGTACAAGGGCACCGACAAAATCGAATACAAGCCGGTGAATTTGAACCCGCTGACCGTTGATTCGTTTGCACCTAAAGCACGCACCTACTAAGACCAAAACACAGACCAAAACACAGGCCAAGGACACGATTATGAAATTCAAAATTCTTCGCTACGATCCCGACCAGGATCAAAAACCATACTTCAAGGAATATGATCTGGCGCTTGAGCCGTCCGACCGAATGTTGTTGGATGCATTGATTCGCATTAAATCCATCGATGACACGCTTGCATTGCGCCGTTCATGCCGTGAAGGTGTGTGCGGTTCAGACGCCATGAATATCAACGGTAAAAACGGTTTGGCATGCGTCACCAAGATTTCTGACCTGAAGGAGCCGGTGGTATTAAAGCCGTTGCCAGGCCTGCCTATCATTCGTGATTTGATCGTCGATATGACGCAGTTTTTCAAGCAATATCATTCGATCAAACCATTCGTTATTAACCACGACACGCCGCCCGAAACCGAGCGCCTGCAAAGCCCGACAGATCGGCTTGAACTCGATGGTTTGTACGAATGTATTTTGTGCGCCTGCTGTTCCACATCGTGCCCATCGTTTTGGTGGAATCCGGATAAATTTGTCGGCCCTGCTGGGCTGTTGGCGGCCTATCGCTTCATCGCCGACACGCGCGATCAAGCGACCAATGAGCGCCTTGATAATCTCGAAGATCCGTATCGATTATTTCGCTGCCATACGAT
>JANYGV010000175.1 GCA_025359285.1 Burkholderiales bacterium | reverse complement strand
TGAGCCTGATTATGATTGCGACAAAAAATGAAATCTCGTACACTGGTTTGTTAATATTTCAGCACGGCAATCAAAAACTGTCTTTCACTTTTCTGTTCCATTTCTATTGCTGAGGACGGATGCAATTGGCTCATATCAAACTGGGCTGGCTTTAAAAAGGGGTAATGTATTTTGTCTGAAATATTCGACAGTGCCGTGGATGCGTTGATGGGTGTACTTGATCCGCATGGGCCTGCCGTTACGGCAGCCAAAAGTTTTACGCCGGGCGATTTTAGCGTTCATTTCTTTTTACAATTAGCCGTCATCATCATCACCTGCCGCGTCGTGGGCAAACTGGGGCAGAAGTTTTTGGGTCAGCCGCAGGTGGTGGGTGAAATGATTGCCGGTGTCATTCTGGGCCCATCATTTTTTGGGCTGTTCTTCGCTGACGCGCAAACCGCTGTGTTCCCTGGCCCGACCAAGAGCGTGCTGTATGCGGGCGCGCAATTGGGAGTCGGACTTTACATGTTTCTGGTCGGCACAACATTGCAGCTCGACCATTTCAAAGCGAAGGCTAAAAGCGCGATTGGCGTGTCCCTCGCGGGCATCATCGCACCGTTCCTGATTGCGGTCATTATCACGCCGTACCTGCTGACGGTGCCCGGTCTGTTTGCCGACGGTATATCGCAGACAAATGCGGCCTTGTTCATGGGAGCTTGTATTGCGCTGACGGCATTTCCAATGCTGGCGCGGATTATCAACGAGCGCGGTTTGTCCAAAACATCGCTTGGCACCTTGACCCTGACAGCGGGCGCGTTTGATGACGCGGCGTCGTGGTGCGTGTTGGCGATTGTATTGGCAGCGTTTGGCGCAGGCCCCGGCGTGGCGGTTTTAGCGATTGGCGGCGGAATAATCTACGCTGCGTTCATCCTGCTGTTTGGGCGCAAATTGCTGGCGCCGCTGGGCCGCGTGGTAGAGCGCGAGGGCGAGATGAGCATGACCGTGCTGGGCATTACGCTTGCCTTGTTCTGCCTTTCCGCGTTTATTATGGATGCGGTCGGTATTCACGCCATCTTTGGTGGCTTTATCCTTGGCGTGGTGATGCCGCGTGGGCTGTTTGCGGCCGAGCTTAAGGCGAAGGTAGAGCCGCTCGCTGTTGTGCTGCTGTTGCCGATGTTCTTCACCTATTCGGGTTTGAACACCCGCATGGATATGGTGAATACCGTGCCGCTGTTGCTGATTGCGCTGGGTATTTTGGTGGCGTCTATTCTGGCCAAATTTGGCGCCTGCTACGCGGCGGCGCGTATTGCAGGGGAAGATAACCGCACAGCGCTCGGCATCGGTGCGCTGATGAATTCACGCGGTTTGATGGAGTTGATTATTATCAATATCGGCCTGCAAAAAGGAATTATCGGGCCGACGCTGTTCTCGATGATGGTACTGATGGCGATCGTCACCACGATGATGGCCAGCCCCTTGTTTGAAATATTTTATGGTCGAAAAGCGCGCCAGTCGGGAGAGCTGGATGCGTTAGGCAAGGACACGGCGTTGGTAAGTTAATGGTGGCTTAAGCTGGTTTAAGGTGGTTTAAGGTGGTTTAAGCTGGCCTAAGCTGCGGGCGCAACTTGTAGCTTGTAACTTGCAACTTGTAAATAGCTACTTGTATTTGAAACTCGCTAAGCGAAATAACGAGCTGCACCTAAAACTGCCTATCCTCCGGGTAGTTGCTGTAAAAATCGTTGTCCCAAATAAAGTGGGTGAACTCGATCGTGACCGATACGTCCAGGCCTTCGACCAGGTATCAGCAGCCGACGGGCAGGAAGAAAATTTCGCCTGACACCAGTACGCAGTCATAAATCTGAGCCATGTCCATGTCGCGAAATTTCGTCAAATCAATGTTGCGGCCATCGACCGGCGTGAAGCAGTGATTGCTGTTGTAGACATGAGCGATTTCGCATGCGGGCATGCTGCGCAGGCGTTTGCGGCCTATTACTTGCGCCATAAAATTATTGGTGAGATCGTGGTGGAACGGGGTCAGCATACCTGCCGGGTGAAACCAGAGGAAGCCACGCCGCACGTCTCGCGCACTCAGGTATGCGGGGATTTGCATAATGTCGTCCCACAGCGCTGATAGCGCTTCCCGGTTCAGCGAATCGTAATTGGGCGTCATGTAGAAATCGTTGGTGGTGCCTGCGCGCTCAATGAGATCGATATATTCACCAAAGCACATGGTCCCTTTGTGGGCCGCGCTGTTCTGCTTGAAATTAGTGTCAGCGTTGCGGCCAAACTGCACTTCCACATTACTTTTGCGTCGAGCATTTATTGGTATCGCCCGCCGGGTCTTGACCAAACGCGGCGACATAGCAGGTGATGTTCTTGCCGACGCCGACATACGTTGCGACCCATTTACCTTTGCGGCCAAATGCTACCCAGCCGGTGCCGCTATCTATCGCACAAGATTCACCCAAATTAGCGTATTTGCTAAAGCCATTTGGGTAGTCGCCTGTGCCGGTGACGGTTGACGCGGGGTAGGTGTGGGTGTGGGTGTGGGTATCGGAGTTGGGGTGTGGGTCGAAGCGAGAGTGGGTGTTGGGGTAGGCGTCGGTGGCCCAGTTGTCAGCATTCTTCTCACCGCTGCCTGGCGCATCCCAAGCGATGTTGTAGCGGGCATTGTCTGCCGCGCTGGTGGCGTTGTTGCTGCGCAGCTCCCAGTTTCCGCACACTGAATCGTAGCGGCAGGTGACGGGGTTATGTGCATTCTGGAAGTAATTTCGCTCGATCAGCGCATAGCCTTTTTGGCGCACATTAACGCTCGAGCCGGTGATGCCGTCGTAGAGTTTGTAGTAGACGTGAATCCAGCCGCCGCACTGCAAGGGCAGGCGTTTATTAACGTTTTTATAGTGATTGTGATGGTGGGTCGGCTTGCGACCACCGGCGATATCACTGCTCGACGATCCATCCAGACCGACCTGCTTACTGTCGTGGATATAGTTGTAAGAAACGGTGACGTTGGTCGCGCCTTTTTTGATATTGATCGCGCTTTCAACCGTAAGATCACCACCGGGTGAACCGTTGCATCCGTTATTCACCGCGAAAAGTTCGTTATGGTCGACCCACACATTCGGCGAATTATCGACCCGAATCATGTCGGCATCAGAATTCGCACCAGCGAGTGTGCCGATCTCCATGTTCTTGAAAATCACATTGCCGGAAATGATGATGGTAAACCCGAAGTTGGCCGATGAGCCGCCGCCCCCCCGGATGGTAATACCGACGGTAAAGTCCTTGAGCGAAACGTTGCGATAAGGCTCGTTCCAGTGTGGTTTCGGACAATTGCCGGAGCGGTCGGCTGTGTGGTCTTTAACGAGCTGGGCGAGCTGAGCGATCTTGGCGATCTTGGCGTCTTCGTTACCGGAATAAGTGATGATTAGCGGGTAGGCGCCAGAAGTGACTTTTCAGCCAGCGTCATCGATGCGCGCGGCAGCAGTAATCGCGTTCAATGCTTCGAATGTCGCGGCCGTTTTGGCGCGTGCGCCCGTAATATTTTCCCCCGTCGGTGGTCGCCAAGTCCATGGTTTGCGCGGCGAAGGTATCAATACTGACGGCCATTGCGACCGTCATTGAGATGGTCTTAAGCTTGAATTTCATTCGTCTCTCCAAAAGTTAGTGTTTTTATCGGCCAAGCAACCCGCGAAGGATGCTCTGGAGCCGTCGTGGTCATGTTTGGGTGCGAATAACGCCTAAATTTATTTTTTAGAATCTGACTTTTATTTAAGCGAAGAGAGGTAATTTTTATTCACGCATGTTTACCGTTGCTAATCGTCGCTTAACGTCGTGGCTGGATTGACGAGATCAGCGAATTTTTAGATTTTGCTAACAAGCAGAGACAACGTTTTTGCGCTCTGCAGAAAGCTGTAAACGCTTGTCAAGCGCATTTTGCGCCGCCCGATTCAGCAGCGAGTGGACTCAGAAAATTAGCGGTGAATGGTTGAAATTAGCGATAAAAAATTATTCTCGGCGGCGAAAAATCGAGAATTTGCGCACAACCCTGATCGGGTTAAGATGAATTGGTAGCTGCTCGTTTCTCGATTGCAAGCCGGTAGCGGCTAGATGAGCACCAACGTAATCGCGACACGGCGAGGTAAAGTAGAAAACGTTTTCTAAGAATATCAATCGTAATAAACTCGATTTTTAGAAAGCAAAACCCCAGCATTAGCGGCAATCTTGAGCTATTTTTGCTTCAAGATGCCCGCCAATGCTGGGGTTCGTGCTTTGATTCGCAATGTCGCTAAATGCCGGACGCGGCAAAGCTCGCCGCTATTTATGCGCCTGCACAATTGCTAATAATTGCGGAAATAATTTTGGCGTGCCCGCCACGACATGGCCTGCATGCAGATAATCACCCTCGCCGCCGAAGTCGGTAATCAAGCCGCCCGATTCGAGAATCAAAAGGCCACCGGCGGCGACATCCCACGGGCTCAGACCCATTTCCCAGAAGCCGTCGAAGCGACCGCAGGCAACATACGCGAGATCGAGTGCCGCCGCACCAGGTCGACGCACACCAGCCGATTTTTGGGTGACCTCTTTAAACATGGCCAGATATTTATCGAACTTATCAAATTCTTTATATGGAAAACCGGTGCCGATCAAACCGTCTTTTAGGTTGATGACTTTCGACACGCGAATGCGGCGATCATTTAAAAACGCGCCGCCGCCGCGTGATGCGTAAAAAAGATCGTTGCGGGTTGGGTCAAATATCACGCCATGCGAAACCACGCCTTTGATCGCGAGCGCAATGGACACACAGTATTGCGGGAAGCCGTGCAAAAAGTTGGTGGTGCCGTCGAGCGGATCGATAATCCACTGGTATTCACTGTCGGCGGATGGTTTGGATTCGCCGGATTCTTCCGCGAGAATGCTATGCTGAGGATAGGCTTCGCGGATGGTGTCGATCACGGCCTGCTCGGCGGCGCGATCTACCTCG
>JANYGV010000163.1 GCA_025359285.1 Burkholderiales bacterium | reverse complement strand
AATTTGGCAAACAGCAACCCACCCGGAATCGCCATAAATGAAGCCGCGATCAGATATTCGACCTTCACGCCGAGCCCGGCATAGCCCGCCAGCGCGGCACCGGCGACGCTCGCCATGCCGCTGGTCATAATCGCAAATAATTCTTGCTTTTTAAGCTGTCCCACGAAGGGTTTCGCGGCGGCACCCATTTCATTTTGACCAAGAAAAATCGTGGTTACGGCACAAAATGATTCAATCTTCGATACGCCCAGCAGCTTCTGGAAAATCGTGCCGAGGATGGCGATGATCCAGCGCATGATGCCCAGGTGATAAAGCACGGCAATCAGCGCCGTAACGAAAATGATCGCGGGTAATACCCGAAAAGCAAACACGAATCCCGCGCCGCCAGATACGTCAAACATCTTGCCGGAAACCAGCCCGCCAAATAAAAACTCGGTGCCCTTGTTGCCATATTCCAGCACATGCGTGACGCCGCTCGCGATCCCGCCGAGAATGACCTTGCCGATCGGCACAAACAACACAAATGCACCAATCGCTATTTGCACCGCCAGTGCGGCGATCACCGTGCGCCAGCGAATCGCGCCACGGTTATATGAAAATAAAAAACCAATCAGCACCAGAATCCCGACGCCCAACAAGCTTCGAACAACATCCGACATGCAAAACCTCCCTTGTCATTTTTGTGACACGAGTTTAGCGGAGGTTGGAGGTGGAAAACTATTTAAGGGAACATGCTGCGCAGCGCACAAGACCGGAACATAAACTCTAATATCCATGGCCCTTTCGAAGCATTTATGCGCCGAACGGCACGCCAATATTAGGGTTTGGCATCTTTGAACAAACTGAAAAAATTCGCCGTCGTCGCTTCTGCCACTTCTTCCACGCGGATCCCGCGAAGCTCTGCAATATGCTCGGCCACGTGTTTTACATAACCCGGCTGATTCATTTTGCCGCGATATGGCATCGGTGCCAAATAGGGAGAATCGGTCTCGATCAACATGCGATTCAACGGCACATGTCTCGCCACTTCCTTCAGGTCTTTCGCGCTTTTGAAGGTGACGATGCCGGAAAATGAAATATAGAAATTCATCTCCATTGCCGCATCCGCCACTGCTTGGGTTTCCGTGAAGCAATGCATCACGCCGCCCGCTTCACTCGCATTTTCTTCGCGCATCAAACGCAAGGTATCGGCATGCGCATTGCGGGTGTGAATGACGAGCGGCTTTGCACATGCCTTTGCGGCGCGGATGTGGATACGAAAACGTTCGCGCTGCCAATCGAGCGGCTCAGCGAGCCGAAAATAATCAAGCCCAGTTTCGCCAATCGCCACCACTTTGGGGTGCGCCGCCAAACCTAGTAGCTCCTCAACGGTCGGCTCGTGGTCATCGATCTGCTCGTCAGGATGGACGCCCGCAGAGCACCAGATATTGGCGTTCGCCTCGGCCACCGCGCGCACCGCGGGAAACGTTTTAAGCGTGGTCGAAATGGTCAGCGCATGTGTGACAGCGTTCTCCCGCATCAGCTTGAGAACGCTACTTTGATCGGCCAGTAAATCGGGGAAATCGAGATGGCAATGGGAGTCGATAAACATACTCGTATTATCGCAGGAGTGACAGCATTGAAACCAACCCGGTCGTGCAAAAGTCCCATCGCGCAATGGCCGTCACGTAATTATAAAAAGCGACGATCAGGCAGGCTATTATTGGCATCTTTCCTACATCAGTGAAACATCCCATGATTGAAATTCACCACCTCAACAATTCCCGTTCGCATCGTATCTTGTGGCTATTGGAAGAAATTGGCCTACCCTACGAAGTCGTTTCGTATCAGCGCGACGCCGCGACGATGCTGGCACCGCCGGAACTTTATAAAATTCATCCACTTGGAAAATCGCCGGTGATAAAAGATGATGAGTTGGTGATGGCCGAATCGGGCGCGATTGTTGAATATTTGGTGGGGAAATACGCGAACGGATCGCTGTGTCCGGCCATTGGCACGTCCGCCCATGCGAAATATCTTTACTGGCTGCATTTTGCTGAAGCCAGCGCAATGACACAGTTAATTTTGAAGCTTTATTTTTCGCGCGTGCCGAACTGCCCTCCACCGCTGATGGACCGCGTGAATGGCCAAATTGGCGCGCAGCTTGATTACATGGAACGTGTGTTGGCAACACAACCGTACTTTGCCGGTGAGAAATTTTCTGCCGCTGATATTCAAATGA
>JANYGV010000149.1 GCA_025359285.1 Burkholderiales bacterium | reverse complement strand
CCAGCGTGCGCATCAGTGTTGATTTACCCGCGCCGTTTGGGCCCAACAGACCAAACATGCCCGCCGGGATCGACAGTGTCACATTTTTCAGGGCTTCCACGCCGTTTGGGTAAGTCTTGGAGAGTCCGCGGATGGTGAGTTGCATATTGTTGCTCCGGCTGGGAATTGAACAGTTTTAAAGGCGTGGGCGAGTGTGATTGGCAGACTACAATCTAGATCAGGTTTAGGTCAAGTTGCGGGGGAGCAAACTATTCCCCGATTAGAAGATGGTCACACAAGCCATTTTCTCTCGCGTTCACAATGCGACGAAACCCCTGAATTATGGGGTGAAGCCTGCGCCATAGGCAAAATCAACGTGTAAAATTTTCATTCCACTTAATCATTTATCCAAAAAAAATTTATGCGTGCTTCCCGCTCTTCCCGACTGTCTGGCTTGGTCATCCCCGTTCTGGTAATCGCCGCCGCGCTGTCCGGCTGCGCGGTGGTTGATCCACACAATATTATTGGTCGCATCTACGTTGCGCCACCGTTGGCGGACACTCCGGTGCCGACCGTGGGGGGCGACAGTTGGAAGCGGGAAGCATTCAACTATGTCTGGCGCACGATTAACGAAAAGTATTACGACCCCAAGCTAAATGGCGTTGATTGGCAAGCGGTGCGCGCAAAATATGAACCCTTACTGTTGGCCACAAAAACGGACGACGACTATTGGGAGCTGCTCGACAAGATGACCGGCGAGCTGAAAGATTCGCATACCCGTGTGCAATCGCCCAAACAGGTCGCGCAGCAACGCGACAACGAAGCACATTCGCTCGGATTTACGTTTCAGGAATTGGACGGCGTTTTGATGGTGACGGGCGTTAATGCCGATTCAGATGCTTATTGGGCCGGAGTGCGGGCGGGTATGGTGATAAAAACAATCAATGGCGAGCCCGCGTTAACGCTTTATCGGCGTCTGCTTTCAGAGGCGCGGGATTCGTCGACCGCATGGGCGCGCAGCCGTGGTGCGCTGCGCAAAATTTCTGCAGGCGAAATTGATAGCAAAGTCGATATGACATTCATTCGTGCCGATGGTGGCGCCGGTGGTGGTACGGATGCTGGCAACAATCGTGATTCCAACAACGCGGGTGAAATCGTCGCGACGCTAAAACGTCGGGCTTTTAAAACACCGCCCGAGTTTATCCACCGTGTCTTGCCATCCGGCTTTGGTTACATCCGTTTTTCAAATTTCATTGGCTCGCTGGAAGGGGAAATTCTGAAGGCCGTCGACAAAATGAAAACCACGTCCGGCATGATTATTGATTTGCGCAACAACGGTGGCGGGTCACTCTCGATGTCCGAAGATTTGATCACCAAATTTTTGAGCGACAAAACCAAAGGCACGAAAATTCTTACGCGCACCGGCAAAGCACCCACCTTATTCTTTATCGAGACGACCAAACTTGAGCCCGAATTAAATGGCTCCAAGGCAAGCGCCTATACCCAGCCACTGGTGATTTTAACCAATCAGAATTCTGCATCGGCATCGGAGGTATTCAGCGCAACCTTGCAGGATTTAGGCCGCGCAACCATCATTGGCGCGCGTAGTTGTGGGTGTCTATTGGGCTATATGGGCTATGCCGACGTGCCCGGTGGCGGTCAGCTGGCGTACAGTGAAATGGGTTTTGTCACGCCAAAAGGCAAACGCGTGGAAGGCGAAGGCGTCACCCCTGACGTCGAGCTGGCGCTGGCAAAAGCCGACATCATGTTAAACCGTGACCGCGCACTTGAAGCTGCGATCACATTTTTACAAAATAAAACGGCCGCCCCGAAATTAACCACCTTATCGGCTGACGCAGCGAAATGAACGACAGCATGGCACCGGCTCAATCCAAGCTAAAAATTCTTATGCTCGGTGCAGGCTCCACTGGCGGCTATTTTGGAGGTCGTTTGCACGAGGCAGGTGCGGACGTCACGTTTCTGGTGCGCGAACGCCGCTCCGCGCAAATAGCGCAACACGGATTACAAATTGAAGCGCCGAGCGGCAACACCACGCTCGCGGTCAAAACGGCTGTTGCCACTGATTTTGAAGGTGCCATCAAGCCCATATTTGATGTCATCATCGTTGCCTGCAAAGCTTATGATCTCGACGCCGGCATCGCTGCGATTACGCCTATCATGGACGCAAACACGGCGGCACATACCGTGGTCGTACCGCTACTGAACGGCATCGCCCACCTTGACCGCCTTGACCGCGCGTTCGGCAAAGCCCGTGTGCTGGGTGGAAGCTGCCAAATCTCGGCCACGCTCACCAAAGCAGGCGTTGTCAAAACCATAGGGCCGACCCATGCCATCGTGTGGGGCGCGCGCGAGCCCGCCCAGCAGGCGGTCGCGGACGCGTTGGGCAGCACTTTTGCGAACACCATCGTCGATTGGCGGGTGTCTGAAAACATCATGCTCGACATGTGGGAAAAGCTTGCATTTCTGTCCACGCTCGCCGGCAT
>JANYGV010000092.1 GCA_025359285.1 Burkholderiales bacterium | reverse complement strand
TAGGCCTTGGCTTCGCCGCCAAATTTCTTGGCCAATACGGTGGTGATCGCTGCCGTCAGCGTGGTCTTGCCGTGATCAACGTGACCAATCGTGCCTACGTTAACGTGCGGCTTGGTCCGCTCAAATTTGCCTTTTGCCATTTTCTAACCTCTTCAAATACGATTAAATTGTTTATTTGGTAATTAATTATTTCTTGGCGTTAATGATGGCTTCAGCCACATTTTTTGGCGCTTCAGAATAGTGCTTAAATTCCATCGTGTACGTTGCTCGACCTTGCGTGGCCGAACGCAGCGACGTAGAGTAGCCAAACATTTCAGACAAAGGAACCTCTGCTTTGATGATTTTGCCGCCACCGCCGGAGATGTCATCCATGCCTTGAACCATGCCGCGGCGTGAGGACAAATCGCCCATCACCGTGCCAGCATAATCTTCAGGCGTTTCTACTTCAACGGCCATCATTGGTTCAAGCAAAACAGGCTGCGCTTTGCGCATACCATCCTTGAAACCCATCGAAGCGGCCATCTTGAACGCGTTTTCGTTCGAGTCAACATCGTGATACGAACCGAAGTGCAATGTGACTTTCACATCAACCACGGGGTAACCCGCCAACACGCCGCTTGGCAATGTTTCGCGAAGACCCTTTTCAACGGCCGGAATATATTCGCGTGGAACCGTTCCGCCCTTAATGGCATCAACAAATTCAAAGCCTTTGCCGGTTTCCGACGGCTCAACTTTGAGTACAACGTGACCATACTGACCACGCCCACCCGACTGCTTTACGAACTTGCCTTCAGCATTTTCCACCGTACCGCGAATCGTTTCGCGATACGCAACTTGTGGCTTGCCAACAGTCGCCTCAACGCCAAATTCGCGCTTCATACGGTCAACAATAATTTCCAGATGCAGTTCGCCCATACCCGAAATAATGGTCTGGCCGGATTCTTCATCCGAACGAACACGGAAAGACGGGTCTTCCTGCGCCAAACGGCCCAAAGCAATACCCATTTTTTCCTGGTCAACTTTCGTCTTCGGCTCAACCGCTTGCGAAATCACCGGCTCAGGAAAGACCATGCGCTCAAGCGTCAGGATCGAATCTGGATCGCACAAGGTTTCACCGGTGGTGACATCCTTCATGCCAATACAAGCAGCAATATCGCCTGCGCGGATTTCATCAATCTCAACGCGGTTGTTCGCGTGCATTTGCACGATACGGCCAATGCGCTCTTTCTTGCCGCGAATGGGGTTGTAGACAGAATCACCCTTTGCGAGCACACCAGAATAAACGCGCACAAACGTCAACTGACCAACAAATGGATCTGTCATCAACTTAAATGCGAGCGCAGAAAATTTTTCGCTGTCGTCTGCTTTACGCGTAACGGGCTGTTCCGATTCGTCCATACCCTTAACCGGCGGAATATCCGTTGGCGCAGGCATGTAGTCGATTACGGCATCCAACATCGCCTGGACGCCCTTGTTTTTGAACGCCGAACCGCACAACATCGGCACAATTTCACCCTTGATGGTGCGTTCGCGCAAACCAAGTTTGATTTCAGCTTCAGTTAATACGCCGCCCTCAAGGTACTTGTTCATCAAGTCCTCGTTAGCTTCGGCAGCAGTTTCCACCATTTTGTTGTGCCACTCGTCGCACTCGTCTTTGAGCTCGGCCGGAATCTCACCGTAGGTAAAGGTCACACCTTTATCCTCTTCGTTCCAAATGATGGCCTTCATTTTGACCAGATCAACCAAGCCTTTGAAATTCTCTTCCGCACCAATCGGTACCTGCAAAGGAATAGGATTAGCCTTCAGGCGTGCGCGCATTTGCTCATAAACTTTGAAAAAGTTGGCACCGGTGCGGTCCATCTTGTTCACAAACGCCAAACGAGGCACTTTGTATTTATTAGCCTGGCGCCACACTGTCTCAGACTGTGGCTGGACGCCACCCACAGCGCAATAAACCATACAAGCGCCGTCCAGCACGCGCATGGAGCGCTCAACTTCGATCGTAAAATCAACGTGGCCCGGGGTATCGATGATGTTGATGCGGTGCTCAAGGTGATTGCCCGCCATACCCTTCCAAAAGCAAGTGGTCGCGGCAGACGTGATCGTTATGCCACGCTCTTGCTCCTGCTCCATCCAGTCCATCGTGGCCGCGCCGTCATGAACTTCACCGATTTTGTGATTCACACCGGTGTAAAAAAGCACACGCTCAGTGGTCGTGGTTTTGCCTGCGTCAATGTGCGCGGAAATACCGATGTTGCGGTAACGTTCAATGGGAGTCTTGCGTGCCACGGTGGTAGCCTTTCTGGGTTTGCCCTACAGACCCGCATACCTCATGGGCCTGCGGGACAACTTTTTTTGCTTAAAAGCGATAGTGAGCAAACGCTTTGTTTGCTTCAGCCATGCGGTGCACCTCTTCACGCTTCTTGATCGCAGAACCGCGGCCCTCTGAAGCATCAAGCAATTCACCCGCCAAGCGTGCGCCCATTGATTTTTCGCCACGCTTGCGCGCCGCCTCTTTCAACCAACGCATTGACAGCGCGGTGCGGCGCACAGGGCGCACTTCAACCGGCACTTGGTAGTTGGCACCACCCACGCGCCGCGATTTAACTTCAACCATTGGCTTCACCGAGTTGATGGCAGCATTAAAAACTTCAACAGGATCTTTTCCAGACTTTTTTTGAATCTGCTCAAGCGCGCCGTAAATAATGCGTTCCGCGACGGCTTTTTTGCCTGCAGTCATTAGTACGTTTACGAACTTGGAGATTTCGGTGCTTTTAAACTTTGGATCCGGCAGGATCTCGCGTTTGGGGACTTCGCGACGACGAGGCATGATTGTTTCCTCTAAAACTTCTAAAAATTGGGAATGACTGAACGCAAAGCGAAATTACTTCGCTCCGCCAGCTTTTGGTTTTTTGGTACCGTACTTGGAGCGCGATTGTTTGCGATCTTTTACGCCAGCCGTATCGAGCGAGCCGCGAACGGTGTGATAACGCACGCCCGGCAAGTCTTTAACGCGACCGCCACGGATGAGTACCACCGAGTGCTCTTGAAGATTGTGGCCTTCACCGCCGATATAGGAGATAACTTCAAAGCCATTCGTGAGGCGGACTTTACAAACTTTGCGAAGCGCTGAGTTCGGCTTCTTTGGGGTCGTTGTATACACACGGGTACAAACTCCGCGCTTTTGCGGGCAGTTTTGCATGGCCGGGACTTTACTCTTGACCTTGATTTTTGCGCGTGGTTTACGCAACAACTGATTAATGGTTGGCATGTTTAAATCCGCTCACTGAATTGTTTCCTGCTTGAAGACGCATCTTTAAAGACGGCTTCAGGTTCATTTACAGGGCTTTGGTTTACGGCCTGCATTGCGAATTTTTATCCGGAATACGGGAAAGCCCAACATTATACAAATTGAATCTGCCCGCCGTCAATAGCAGGTTGATCCTTATAACAAACTAAAACCGAAACACGGATCAACATTCGTTCAACTTGTTGATCCGAGTTTCTTTCGAGCCCGCTAACTACACCTACTAGGCTACTTGCTCGACTTCATCCTTGGCTTCTGATGCGTCATCAAAACCAAAACTAATACCGCTGGAAGTCGCCGGAATGCGAGCAATTTTGCGACGCGCACGGTGGAAGGCCAAACCGGTACCTGCCGGAATCAGACGACCCACAATAACGTTCTCTTTCAACCCACGCAGCTCGTCACGTTTGCCCATGATTGCGGCTTCGGTAAGTACCCGAGTGGTTTCTTGGAACGATGCCGCCGAGATAAACGAGTCGGTCGACAAGCTGGCTTTGGTAATACCAAGCAGCATGTGGTTGTACATGGCTGGTTTCTTGCCCTCTTTCACGACCCGGTCATTTTCGTGCAACACATCGGCGCGCTCCAGCTGCTCACCCAGGATGAATCGGGTATCACCGTTGTCGACAATAATCACGCGGCGCAACATCTGACGCACAATCACTTCGATATGCTTGTCGTTGATCTTCACACCTTGCAAGCGATACACATCCTGCACTTCGTCGGTGATGTAACGTGCCAACGCCTCTACACCCTGCAGCTTCAGAATGTCATGCGGGTCTGCCGGTCCATCAACGATTGATTCGCCCTTATTCACTACTTGGCCATCATGCGCCGTCACGTGCTTGTCTTTCGGAATCAGGTACTCGTGCGCAATACCGTCAAAGTCTGTAATCACCAGACGCTGCTTGCCTTTGGTATCTTTACCGAACGAAACCGTACCCGTGACTTCAGCCAACAAGCCAGCATCTTTCGGCGAGCGGGCCTCAAACAGCTCGGCTACGCGCGGCAGACCACCGGTAATATCACGCGTCTTCGATGACTCTTGTGGAATACGCGCCATCACTTCGCCTACACCGACTTGTTGGCCGTTTTTAACCGTGATGATCGAACCGATCTGGAAAGTGTAGTTTACGGGTGTATCAGAGTTCGCCTGCTTGATGTCTTTACCATTTGCGTCGATTAACTTCACCGCAGGTCGCAAACCTTTGCTCGTCACCGAGCCGCGACGCTTCGGATCGATTACTACCAGGCTCGAGAGACCGGTAGTATCGTCAATCTGCTTCGCAACAGTAATGCCTTCTTCAACGTTTTCAAAACGAACTTCACCTGCATATTCCGTAATGATCGGACGTGTATGCGGATCCCAACCAGCTAGCGTCAAACCAGCTTTGATCTTGGCGCCTTCTTTGACCATCAACGTTGCGCCATACGGTACTTTATGACGCTCGCGCTCACGGCCGTTTTCTTCGGTAATGATGAGTTCACCGTTACGCGCAATTACGATCACCTCTTTGCGGGCGTTCACCACGTGACGCATACCCGGCGAGAAGCGAATCACGCCGGATGATTTTGCCTCAACGCTGGATGCCACTGCGTTACGCGATGCGGCGCCACCAATGTGGAAAGTGCGCATCGTCAACTGCGTGCCCGGCTCACCAATCGACTGTGCAGCAATCACACCCACCGCCTCACCTACGTTGACCAGCGCGCCGCGACCTAAATCACGGCCATAACATTTGGCACACAAACCAAAACGCGTGTCGCAAGTCAGCGGAGTACGAACTTTGACTTCGTCAACACCGGATGCATCAATGATATCCATCACATCTTCGTCAATCATCTCGTTCGCACCGAGCAACACCACACCGGTATCGGGGTGAACTACTTCCAGCGACGTCATGCGACCCAGAATACGT
>JANYGV010000037.1 GCA_025359285.1 Burkholderiales bacterium | reverse complement strand
ACCGGCGAAGAGCCGTATGCGAAATTGGTGATTGCAGATGGTGGCGCTGAAGTGAAGTGTGAAGCCAAAGGTGCGGGCCCGGTGGATGCGACGTTCAAGGCGCTTGAATCAATCGTGCATTCGCAATCGGAGTTACTTCTGTATTCGGTCAACAACGTCACCGAGGGCACCGATTCGCAAGGTGAAGTAACCGTTCGATTGTCTAAAGAGGGCCGCATCGTGAATGGCGTCGGCTCGGATACCGATATCGTGATTGCCTCAGCGAAGGCATATTTGAATGCGCTGAACAAGATGGCGTCGAAGATGGAGCGGGTAAATCCGCAGGGCGATTAGGTCCGCACGCGCTCGATTCTGTTGAACTTGTTCCTTCCCCGTGTGCGGGGGAAGGAACAAAGAAATCGCCCAGATTCCACATTCTCGTAAAAATGATATTCCCTTTTGTGAATCTATAATCTTGCTTCTGCAAGCGGCACATCGCATCAAAACACCGCATTCAACCATTGCGCTAAAAGGCGCGTGTCGCTCGTTACCTTATTTTGAGACCACCCCATGAACGAAACATCCGCACTTCTGAAACAACTCGGCGTTGATCTTGACGCGCACGCGGGTAATGACATCACCGCGCGCTCACCGATTGACGGCGCTACCGTCGCCACATTGCGCGCGAACACGGCTTCAGAGGTGACTGCAGTGATTACAAAATCACACGCCGCCTATGTTGCGTGGCGCAATGTGCCTGCACCGCAGCGTGGCGAGCTGGTGCGATTGCTGGGCGAGGAATTGCGCGAACACAAAATGTCACTTGGCAAATTGGTCACTCTGGAAGCCGGAAAAATTGTGCAGGAAGGTTTAGGCGAAGTGCAGGAGATGATCGATATTTGCGATTTCGCGGTGGGTTTGTCGCGCCAGCTTTATGGTTTGACGATTGCCTCCGAGCGCGCGAACCATCGCATGATGGAGCAGTGGCATCCGCTGGGTGTTACCGGCATTATCAGCGCGTTTAATTTTCCGGTGGCAGTGTGGGCGTGGAATGCGGCCCTCGCCTTGGTGTGTGGCAATTCATGTGTGTGGAAGCCTTCAGAGAAAACGCCGCTTACGGCACTCGCCACACAGGCTCTATTTGATCGTGCATTGAAAAAATATCGCGACCAAGGTCATGAGGCACCGGATAATCTCTCGCAAGTCATTATTGGTTTAGCGAATGTGGGCGAGGCGCTGGTAAGCGATGCGCGCGTGCCACTGATTTCAGCGACCGGCTCTACACGAATGGGTCGCGCGGTGGCCGCCGGCGCAGCATCGCGATTCGCAAAAACGATTCTGGAACTCGGCGGCAATAACGCGATGATCGTGACACCTTCGGCCGATCTTGATTTGGCGTTGCGTGGCATTTTATTTTCGGCGGTCGGCACAGCGGGCCAGCGCTGCACCACGCTGCGTCGATTGTTTATTCATGCGTCGATTTACGATAAATTGGTGCCGCGCGTGAAGCAGGCATATGCGTCCGTGCGCATTGGCAGCCCGCTGGATGCGACCACGCTGATCGGGCCATTAATTGACGAGGCCGCGTTTAACGGCATGCAAGTGGCGCTTTTTACGGCGACGCAAGACGGCGGCGCGGTGTTTGGCGGTGAACGAACACAGGCGATCCCACACGCAAATGCGTTTTACGTAACGCCCGCGCTGGTGGAGATGGCCTTACAAACAGAGGTGGTCAAACACGAAACGTTCGCGGCGATTTTGTATGTGTTGAAGTACGAAAATTTTGATGACGCAATCCAGATGCAAAACGATGTGCCGCAAGGTTTGTCGTCAAGTGTATTCACCAATGATGTGCGCGAAGCCGAGAAATTCATGGCGGCGTCGGGCAGCGATTGCGGGATTGCGAATGTGAATATCGGCCCATCAGGCGCTGAAATTGGCGGCGCATTTGGCGGTGAAAAAGAAACCGGCGGCGGTCGTGAATCCGGCTCGGATTCGTGGAAAGCGTATATGCGGCGAACCACCAACACAATCAATTACGGCAAGGATTTGCCTTTGGCGCAGGGCATTAAATTCGACTTTTAATCTTCATGCCGAGCCTAATTTTCTGCTGCTGTCCCAGGGCAAACGTCAGGTGGCTTCTTAGTCTGACTTACTTGGCTAAGTCCCCGCCCAGCGCGCCGTTTGAGCATTTTTTGCTCCAAACAGGGCGCGCTTGCTAGCGTTTGATTGTAGAGCAACGAGGCATGCGTTGATTTGACTATATCAACTTTCGGTTCTGGCACCATCTATTTTTGACGCTAACTGCGGCGCCAAACCGATATAAGTCGCGGGGGTCAAGTTGTGCAGCGTGGCTTTATCTGTCGCCGAGATAGGCAGCGTGGCGACAAACGCTTGCATGGCTTTCGCAGTCAGGCCGCTCTTGCCTCGCGTCAAATCTTTCAATTGTTCATACGCGTCGGCAATGCCATATTTGCGCATGACCGTTTGAATTGGCTCGGCCAACACATCCCAGTTTGCATCCAAATCTTCGGCCAACCTCGCCGGATTTATTTGCAGCTTGTGCAGACCGCGGGCGAGCGATTCGTAGGCCAATAAGGAGTAACCAAACGCGACGCCCATATTGCGCAGTACCGTGGAATCGGTCAGATCACGCTGCATGCGTGAAATCGGCAGTTTCTCGGCCAAGTGGCGCAACACGGCGTTGGCCAAACCCAAATTACCTTCCGAGTTTTCAAAATCGATTGGATTGACTTTATGCGGCATGGTTGATGAGCCGATCTCGCCCGCCGTGACCCGCTGTTTGAAATAGCCGAGCGAAATATATCCCCAGATATCGCGATCAAGGTCAATCAGGATGGTATTGACGCGAGCTATCGCATCGAACAACTCAGCCATGTAATCGTGCGGCTCAATTTGAATCGTGTAGGGATTGAACGTGATACCGAGGCCCTCCACAAACTTCTGCGCAAACGTTGCCCAGTCGAAATCGGGATAGGCGGAAAGATGTGCGTTGTAGTTGCCCACCGCGCCGTTGATTTTACCGAGCACTTCGATCCTGGCAATGGATGTCTTCGCGCGGCCCAGTCGATAGGCCACGTTTGCCATTTCTTTCCCGAGCGTAGTGGGTGTGGCGGGCTGGCCATGTGTATGCGCAAGCATTGCGGCGTTTGCGTGCGCATGCGCAAGTGACACCAGTTTTTCCTGAAGCCCGTTTAGAACCGGCAGCAACACATCGTCGCGCGCCGCCTTTAACATCAGCGCATGTGAGAGATTATTAATATCTTCCGAGGTGCAGGCAAAGTGTATGAACGTTTTAATCCGTTCCACCTCGATCTCGTTCGCAAACGTTTCGCGCAACCAATACTCGACCGCTTTTACGTCGTGATTGGTGGTGACCTCGATTGCTTTTACACGCAGTGCGTCAGTGGGTGTAAAGGCAGCCACCCGTTCGCGAAGCATTGAAATAGTGGCTGTTGAGAGCGGCGTGCATTCGGCAACAGCGGGAGCGAGCGAGAGCGCAATCAACCATTCCACCTCAACATGGATACGCATTTTGATGAGCGCAAATTCGCTGAACGTTTCGCGCAACGCAGCCACCTTTTTTTCGTAACGGCCATCCAAGGGGCTAAGTGCGGTAATGGCTGAAAGTGGAAGCATGCGGGCGAGAAATCCGATAGAGAGAGGGGGGGAGGGAGGAAAAACTGACGAATAACGACAAGAAATAGCTCGACGGAGGCGCTTTTTTTGGTCTAACCACAATCACATTTCACCCTTAATTTTATCATGGCCGTATTGTAAAAACTCCGTCCGCCTCGCCCGCAAGCGAGCATGGCGAAACATGGCGAAACGCCGCGATAAACCAAGATCAAGAGGCCCGTATCTACGTGCGCCTCACGCGGCCGATGCTATAATCTCCAAGAAATAAATTGTCACTTTCGCTTTTAATTATCGGAAACTCAATGAAATTGCTCGCCTCTTTAACTAGTCCCTATGCACGCAAGATTCGCGTGGTGCTGATGGAAAAACGTATTGAGGTCGATCTGATTGAGGAAAATATCTGGAGCGCTGAGACCAAAGTCACGCTGCACAATCCGCTCACTAAAATCCCGGTATTGATACTCGACGATGGCACATCGCTCTACGATTCACGCGTGATCGCAGAATTTCTTGATGGCATTACGCCGGTGACCCGGTTGATTCCAGAAGGTGGTCGCGAACGCGCGATGGTGAAGCGCTTGGAAGCGTTGGGCGACGGCATCGCCGATGCGGGGATTGCGATTTTTTTGGAGCGCAAGCGCGATGCTGCGCAACAAGGCGAAGACTGGATCGCGCGCCAGATGGGCAAGCTGGAACGCGGTATTGCCGCAGTCGCGCGTGAGCTGGGTGACCGCAAGTTTTGCCAGGGCGAGAACATGAACCTGGGTGATATTTCGGTGGCTTGTGCAATCTTGTGGCTGGAATTTCGTATGCCCGAGGTCAAGTGGCGAGACTCTTATCCGAATCTCAAAGCTTGGATCGAGCGGTTAGAAGCGCGCGCCTCATTTATTGAGACCAAACCGCCCGGCGCGTAGTCGAAATTAAATTCGAGGCAGCGCGCGTAGGTTAGCGTGACTAAGCTTGCGCGATGCTTGCCCATACCTGCTTTTTTTTTGCGCCCGCTTTTTTGCGCCTGCCTTTTTGCGCCCGCTTTTTTGCGCCCGCTTTTCCGCTGCAAACACGCATAAAAAATTAAAGTCGTCGCGAGATAACACCGCCGCCTAAACAAACATCGCCATCATAAATAACGGCAGATTGCCCCGGCGTGACCGCCCACTGCGGAGTTTCAAATTCAAGCTCAAAATCTTTGTCACCCTCCGCTTGTAAGACACACGCGGCATCGGCCTGCCGGTATCGAGTTTTGGCACCGAATGTAGACGTTGCGCCGTTCATTTTGGGTGCAGCACCCGATACCCAAGAAGCATCGTCGGCCCGCAGGCGAGCGTTAAGTAAATGCGCATCGCCATGTCCCTGCACGACCATCAGCTCGTTCTTCTCCAGATTTTTTTCTGCGACAAACCATGGTGTGCCATCGCCCGTTTTAGTGCCGCCGATACCCAACCCTTGGCGTTGCCCAATGGTGTAATACATGAGTCCCTGATGTCTACCGATGCGCTGTCCATCTGCTGTCACCATGTTGCCCGGTTTGCGCGGCAAATAGCGTTCAAGAAATTCGCGGAAAGGGCGTTCACCGATAAAGCAGATTCCGGTCGAGTCTTTCTTGCTGGCGTTGGGCAAGCCTGCTTTCAAGGCGATTTCGCGCACCTGCGATTTCTGTATCTCCCCTACCGGGAACACTGTTTTTGACAATTGCGCTTGATTCAGCCGATGCAAAAAGTAGCTTTGATCTTTACTGGGATCGAGGCCTCTTAGCAGCTGAAATTGTCCGCCAACTTCACGCACCCGCGCGTAATGGCCGGTGGCAATCTGCGTCGCGCCTAGCCCCAAGGCGTGATCGAGAAATGCCTTGAATTTAATTTCGGCGTTACACAACACGTCAGGATTGGGCGTTCGACCTGCCGAATATTCGCGTAAAAACTCTGCGAACACGCGATCTTTGTACTCGGCCGCAAAATTGACCGCTTCAAAATCAATACCAATGACATCGGCAGCGGCAGCGGCATCAATAAAGTCTTGTCGCGTAGAACAATATTGGTCGTCGTCATCGTCTTCCCAATTCTTCATGAAAAGCCCGATCACGTCGTAGCCTTGTTGCTTTAATAGCAACGCTGAGACGGCGGAATCAACGCCGCCAGAAAGGCCAACTACTATTTTTGATTTTGCCATGATGACGACTAAAGCGACTGATTCAAGGACTAAGTGGGACTATTGGGTGGATGAAACCGCGGAGCAACGAAGTATCCAGAATTTTAAAAACATAAACGAAACAATGCAGGAAACCAACAAAATAAAAAGGCGGAACCGAAGTTCCGCCTTTATAGCTTTGCAACGATAAGACCTATCGCTGGGCGCGCCCTAGCGATACATCAAAATCAATTACTTGGCGACTGCAGCTTTCTTGGCTTTTCTCTTGCCTTTTCTCTTGGCTGGCTTGTCAGCTTTAGCCATTTCGTCTTTTTTCATTTCTACTTTTGCAGGTGCAGCGGCTGGTGCAGCAGGAGCAGCTTTAGCGGCAGGTGCAGCTGGCGCAGCAGCAGGAGCCTGAGCAACGGCGTTAAATGCAACAGCTGCAAACAAGGCAGCAACAACAGCGGACAGCTTCTTCATGGAAAATTTCCTTATTTGAGTAGTGAGTGACTAGCTAGTTAATCAATCTAAACAGGCGTGATGCCTGTCAAGACAAATAACGCGTTGAATTATAGTCGGTTGACAGTATTTTGGGAACTTTTTCGAAAATACTTAAATGAATATCGACTGTTCAACTTCAAACGTGGCCCCAAAAGTGCATTTACAAGCTTTTTATGGGAGATTTCCTCGCTGAGCACCCTTAACGCAACGTCGCAAGATTTCGAATACACGAGATCACTGGCATGGGCGGACCATTAAACCGGGGCGTCCGCCATTCGCCATTGACCGGATTTCAGTCCATCCACCCGCCATGCACCGATCGCAACACGCACCAGCCTGAGCGTGGGAAAACCAATTTTTGCGGTCATGCGTCGTACTTGGCGATTTTTGCCCTCAGCAATGACGATTTCAAGCCAACTGGTGGGGATATTTTTCCTAAAGCGCACTGGCGGTGTGCGCGGCCAAAGCTCGGCAGACGGCGGTGGTCCGGCCAGAACGCGAGCAAGCGCCGGTTGGGTTACAAAATCACCTAGATCTACACCAGCTCGCAGCGGCTCAAGATCTGAATCTGTGGCTGCTCCCTCGACTTCCGCCCAATACGTTTTGGCTAATTTATGCGCTGGATCAGCAATCATTTTTTGTAATTTGCCGTTATCAGTAAGTAAGAGTAGGCCTTCGCTATCGGTATCAAGCCTTCCTGCCGGATACACATTTGCAATATTAATAAAATCTTTGAGCGTCGGCTTGCCTGCTGACGGGCTAAATTGGCAGATCACGCCATACGGCTTATTGAACAAAATCAACACGGATACCTAATCAGAATCAACATAATTCGTGCTTTAACGAGCTGAACCGTCCACGAGCGCCCAAACAAAAACCCCTGCAACATGAGTCACAGGGGTTTTCAAATCGAAACTCGCAAATGACTGCGATTCAAATATGACCTTAAGCGTTATTGATCTTCGACGCTTGTTTGCCCTTTGGGCCTTGAGTCACTTCAAACGCTACTTTTTGGCCTTCTTTCAAGGTCTTAAAGCCGTTCATTTCGATAGCCGAGAAATGAGCGAACAAATCTTCGCTGCCGTCATCGGGTGTAATAAAACCAAAACCTTTTGCATCGTTGAACCATTTGACTGTACCGGTTGCCATTGCAGTTGCTTCCTTAATTGAAATCGGGTTGGAGTGCCCGGAATCGTTTTGCTATCAAGGCCCGCAACTACGCAAATGCAATGCAGTAAACCATGAAGCCAAACTCCAAATTTCCTTATACGTATCCTTTTTTTGAATGTCAAGCAATTGGACACAGTTTTGCTTTGGTTAAGCTGATTTCGTTGCAAGCGCGCAAATATATTCACAACAATGCACCAAAACGGGCTTGAAAACGGCGCGCAGTTGTCCATATTATTGGCTACACTACCAGAATCATCGATACTTTAGAAACCGCATTAAATGGCAATTAAGCAACCAGGAAAACCCGGCAAAGGCGCGGGTCAGGACGATACTGCGCTGCAGGAAAAACCAGCGCAAACAAAGCCACCGTCAATGTGGCAGGTGGTGATGTACAACGACGATTACACGCCAATGGAGTTCGTCATTGACGTTTTGGAAAATTTATTTGGCCACACACATGAACGTGCGACCCAGATTATGTTGAAGGTACACACGGAAGGACGCGGCATTTGCGGCATTTTTCCGCGTGATGTAGCGCTGATGAAGGTTGAGCAAGTCGGTGATTACGCCCGCCAACATCAGCATCCCTTACGCTGTGGAATGGAAGAAATTTGAGGCGCAAGCTCTTTTTGTAGTTTGTATTTTTTTTGAAATCCTGAATTTTTGAAATCCTGAAACTCTGTATCCAAATTAGTCGTCTGCTCGTTATATAGGTTCGTTGGAATGCATCGTGCATTCTTGAAAGGTAAAAATGATTGCTCAAGAGCTCGAAGTTAGTCTCCATATGGCGTTTGTTGAAGCGCGGCAGAAACGCCACGAGTTCATCACGGTCGAACATTTATTGTTGGCTCTTCTCGACAATCCATCCGCGCAAGAAGTCCTCAAGGCCTGCGCGGCCAAGGTCGATGAATTAAAAAAATCGCTGGCTGAATTTATCGAACAACACACGCCTATTGTGGCGGGTGATGGTGAAGTAAATACGCAACCCACACTAGGTTTCCAGCGCGTGATTCAGCGCGCCATTTTGCATGTGCAGTCTTCCGGCAAAAAAGAAGTTACAGGAGCCAATGTGCTGGTCGCAATTTACGGCGAAAAAGATTCGCACGCCGTCTATTATTTGCATCAGCAAGGTGTGTCGCGGCTGGACGTCGTGAATTTTATTTCGCACGGCATTTCCAAAACCCCGCCCACAGGCGAGAAGAAAGAGGAAACCGAGGGCGAAGCCGCTGAAGGCGAACAAGCAGGCGGCGCGCTGGAAAGTTTTACCACGCACCTTAATCAACAAGCCATCGACGGCAAAATTGACCCGCTAATTGGACGCGACAACGAAGTCGAGCGTGTAATCCAGATTCTCTGTCGTCGCCGGAAAAATAATCCATTGTTGGTGGGCGAAGCGGGCGTGGGTAAGACCGCGATTGCGGAAGGATTGGCGAAGCGCATTGTGGATGGCGAAGTGCCCGACATTCTTGCCAAAGCACAGGTTTATTCACTCGATATGGGCTCGCTATTGGCGGGTACAAAATATCGCGGTGATTTTGAGCAGCGTTTGAAAGCAGTGTTAAAGCAACTGGTCGAAAATCCAAATGCAATTTTGTTCATTGACGAAATTCACACACTGATCGGCGCAGGCTCGGCGTCTGGCGGCACGCTTGACGCCTCCAACTTGCTGAAGCCAGCGTTGTCGTCAGGCCAACTCAAATGTATTGGTGCCACGACCTATAACGAATATCGTAGCGTGTTTGAAAAAGATCATGCGCTGTCGCGCCGCTTCCAGAAAATCGATGTGGGCGAGCCCTCTGTGGCCGAAACCATCGAGATTTTGAAGGGGCTGAAATCGCGCTTTGAATCGCATCATGGCGTCAAATACACGTCGACTGCGTTAACGACGGCGGCTGAGCTTTCTGCCAAGTACATCAATGATCGTCATTTGCCGGACAAGGCGATTGATGTGATTGATGAGGCCGGTGCTGCACAACGCATTGCGCCGAAATCGAAGCAGAAGAAAACAATCGGCAAAAACGAGATCGAGGAAATCGTCGCAAAAATCGCGCGTATTCCACCGCGCAATGTGTCGTCCGATGATCGCAGTGCATTGAAAACACTTGATCGCGATTTGAAGTCAGTCGTGTTTGGTCAGGACAAAGCAATTGAAGCACTATCGACAGCCATTAAAATGGCGCGCTCCGGTCTCGGTAGCCCGACTAAACCCATCGGCTCATTCTTGTTTTCAGGCCCGACCGGTGTGGGTAAAACCGAAGTCGCGAAACAGCTTGCGTTTATTTTAGGCGTGGAGTTAATTCGCTTCGACATGTCGGAATACATGGAGCGTCATGCCGTGTCGCGCTTGATTGGCGCGCCTCCCGGCTATGTTGGTTTCGACCAGGGCGGCTTGATGACAGAAGCCATAACCAAACACCCGTATTCGGTTTTGCTGCTCGATGAAATCGAAAAAGCGCATCCGGATATTTATAACGTGCTGTTGCAGGTGATGGATCACGGCACGCTGACCGACAACAACGGTCGCAAGGCTGACTTCCGCAACGTGGTGATTGTGATGACCACCAACGCGGGCGCGTCGGAATTATCGAAGACCAGCATGGGCTTTACGAACGACAAAAAAGCCGGCGATGAAATGGCTGAGATTAAGCGCATGTTTACGCCTGAATTCCGCAATCGTCTGGACGCGACCATTTCGTTCGCACCGCTGGACGAGAAAATCATTTTGCAGGTGGTCGATAAATTCTTGATGCAGCTCGAAGCACAACTAACCGAGAAAAAAGTTGAAGCCACCTTCACCGAAGGTTTAAAGAAATACCTCGCCAAAAATGGTTTCGATCCGCTGATGGGTGCTCGACCCATGTCGCGCCTGATTCAGGACACCATTCGTCGCGCGCTGGCTGATGAATTACTGTTTGGGCGCTTGGCAAATGGCGGCAAGGTATCGATTGATATTGATGCGGACGGCAAGATAAAACTTGATATCAGCGAAGAGAAAGAGCCGGTTACGCAGGAAAATTAATTGGCGACAACCGCCAATCGTACTACCCAAAATGGCTCCGATTCGGAGCCATTTTGTTTTTATCGATGCAGGCATGAAGCACATCAGCTATGCTTATCAAAAATCATGACAAATCAATAACAGCAACCAAGGAGAAAGCAATGTTGACCCGAATTTTTTCGATCTTAATCATTGGTATTTCATCGACATTGGCTGGGCTTGCCTTCGCACAGACACAGGCACCAGCACCTGCTCCTGCCGCACCCGCCTTCGCCGCACCCAATTTATCGCCCTCTGGCGTACGCTCGCTCGCGGCCAACTGCGCGGCCTGTCACGGCACTAATGGCAACAGTGCTGGTGGCGCGGTCGCGGGTTTGGCGGGCTTGGACAAAGATTATTTTGTGAACCAGATGAAGCTTTTCAAAGAGGGCAAACGTGAAGCAACCTTGATGCATCAAATCGCGAAAGGTTATTCCGATACCGAAATTTCCGCCCTGGCGGGATACTTTTCCACGCAGAAAAAATAAGAGGAAAACCCATGAAAACCACAACGAAGAATTCCGTAAACGGACGCAGAAGTTTCCTCAAAACCACTGCGGCTGTTGGCACAGTTGGCAGCATGGCCGCAATTTCGGGATGCGCAACAGTTGGCTTAGTTGGCTCAAACGGGCCGAAAGTAGTTGTGGTCGGCGGTGGTTATGGCGGTGCGACCGCCGCAAAATATATCAAAATGTGGGGCCCGAATATTGATGTCACCGTGATCGAGCGCAATACCGATTTTATTTCTTGTCCCATTTCAAATTTGGTGCTGGGTGGCTCGCAAGCGATGAAAGACATCACGCTCAGCTACGACACGCTGCAAAAAAAATACGGCGTGAAAATGGTGCGGGGCGAAGCGACCGCGATTGACGCAGAAAAGAAAATGGTGCGTCTGGTCAGCGGCGAGTCCATTGCCTTTGATCGCGTCATCGTCTCACCGGGCGTTGATTTTATGTACGATCTTATGCCCGGGCTCAACAATGCAGCAGCGCAGGAGCGCGTATTGCATGCATGGAAAGCGGGCCCACAGACCGTGGCGTTACGCAAACAACTGGAATCGATGGCCGATGGTGGCGTCGTAGCGATCTCGATTCCCGAAGCGCCCTACCGTTGCCCGCCCGGCCCCTACGAGCGCGCGTGTCAAATCGCGAGCTATTTAAAGCAGGCAAAACCAAAATCGAAAGTATTGGTACTGGACGCGAATATGGATATCGTTTCCAAACCCGGGCTGTTCAAAAAAGCGTTCGCAGAAATGTATCCGGGCATGATTGAATATCGGCCCAATTCAAAAGTGGTTGATGTTGATACGCGCACGATGACCGCGAAATTGGAAGTGGAAGACATCAAGGCGGATGTGCTGAATGTATTGCCACCCATGAAGGCGGGTGCTATTGCCAACGCATTTATCACGGCCAACAAACGCTGGTGCGAAATTAATTGGCTGACGTATGAAGCGAAGAACGTTCCCGGCGTGCACTTGCTGGGCGATGCATTGCAAATCGCACCCGCCATGCCCAAATCGGCGCACATGGCCAACGCGCATGGCAAGGCCTGTGCTGCCGCCGTTGTAGCGCTCCTCACCGGCGAGCAGCCCAACCCAAGTCCCACGCTGAGCAACACCTGCTATAGCTTCGTGTCAGCCGACAAAGTCGTTCATGTGGCGTCCATTCATAAATACGATGAAAAAGATAAAACCATGAAAACAGTGCCCGGATCGGGCGGTGTTTCCAGCGGTGCCAATGAACTCGAAGCGCAATACGCAATGACATGGGCGAAAAATATTTGGGCAGATTCATTGGGTTGAGCCGCTGAGTTAGCACCAAGACACATCGCAGAAATACATTAACCGACACTTACCCTTGATAAGTGTCGGAATTTATTACATACACAATGATTTAACATATTTTTTTCTCCTAAATTATTGATTTTATTGAATTTACTATTAATGGCATGTGGATTGCTTTGATAGATTGCGCATTCAAGTATTTACAAAAAATAAATTTAGGATCTGTCATGAACAAATCAATTAAAACCGGATTTAAAGCTTTATTCAGCGCTGTAGCAATCAGCGTAGCGATAGCCAGCACATCAGCTTCGGCCTCGCCCATTACCGTCACGGGTATGCAGTTCGCATCGCCCACCACAGTAGTCATCCATAACGTCACCCCTGCCGAAACGGCTTATGTTTACGCAGGCGCATTCAACACCAGCGACGGTACGAATACTTTCGCGTCATGGTGTGTTGATATTTTCCAGAATACTTATTTTGGCCCAACGATTAACAACTACAACTTGGTGAGCGGCGCGACCGCGCTGACTTCAGCAAGAGCTGACACTTTAGGACGTCTTGCGACTGAATCTCTGAGCCTTGTGAATAGCGCCGCCACATCTGCCGCTTTCCAATTGGCGATCTGGGAAATTGTGAACGAGACAGCAGGCAATGCCTACAACCTCAGCAGCGGTAATTTCACGGCATGGGGCGCGTCCAGCGCAGCCATCACCATCGCTCAAGGCTGGTTGAATAATTTGCCGGGCTCCAGCAATTATTCCATCAACGTCTGGCAAAGCCCTACACATCAGGATTTGGCTGTTTTTACACAGGTCCCTGAGCCTGCTTCACTGGGTTTGCTGGGATTGGGCCTCGCGGGACTGGCTTTAATCAAGCGCAGGAAAAAAGCGGTCGCCTAAATTTGCAGCTTGCCGATATAAACAAAAAAAACAAATAAAAACCCCCGCCAGTGCGGGGGTTTTTATTTGTATCGGCAGGCGGCACCAGTCTCAATATGACACGTTCGATAGTTGACACGAACCATCATGTACATATAATGTCCATGTACATGTGATGACCCATTTCTCAATTACCATCCATTCTCAGGAGAGCAACATGGCTGCTACAGCAATTGAACGCATTGTGGTTCAGGCCACCGCACAGGAAAAAAGTTTTATTTCTGCCAAAGCCAAAAAGCTGGGCATACCTGTCTCCGAGCTTATGCGACGTGGCGCGACCGCGTTTAAATCCGCCGATGTAGAGGAAGAATTAGGCGCGTTGGCCGATGCCGCCAAGCGCGCGGCTGATCATGCATCAAACTCCATTGACGATGCGCTGGCGTTTATTACCGCCAGCAATAAACGTATTGAGGCGATGGAAGCAAAAGCCAACCGCGAGGCGCAGAAAAGCGCAAGCGCTTCAACTACCGTGAGACGAAACACAAAACAAACCGCGAAACGAACCAATCAGGCAGCAGCTTAAATTATGGGTGTGACGGATCGTGTGTGGGGCGCGCTGGTATCGGTAATCAAGCTAGAGGATAAAGTTTCCCAGCAAAGTGCGGCCATGAAATCGCAACAGGCCAAGATTGAAAACCTGACCGAACGCGTGATACGGCTTGAAACCATGCTGGAAATCGCGCTCAGCGTACGCGGCGCGGCGCTACCGCCGCCGCCCTCACCGCCCGCGTTAACCAGGCCAAAATTGCAGCGCGATTAGGTTTAGGATCAGGATTAGCAGACCAGGTGAGCCAAGTGTAGGCTCAATGTTTCCCCACTTTCGCCATCAATTGCTGGTATGAATTTTCACGCTCGCCCGCGGGTGCCTTGGCTAATATTGCCATGCTGTTCGTGGGCCACTGCGCATACTGACGGCGATCACGCGGAAAACTGTTTGCGCGCCAGCCTTGCAATACCAGCCACTCCCACAATACCTCATTCAGCTCCGCTGTCACTACCATCTGCGCATCGCCACGAACAATATATGCACCCGATTTTGGATATTGTTTCGATGTGGGGGCTTTGCGTTTAACGCGCACCTTAAACAGCGTTCGTGCCGTATCTTTTAGAGTCGCCATAACGAATTTCTTCCTTTCGTGTTCTGAAAAAGGGGCGCGCAAAAGCAAAAAAACGCACCGGCAGACACCCTCGGCAAACGAATTTTGTTCGTGTCGAAGTAGCCAAAGAATCGTGATCCTACGCTAAAGCGCGATGGTTTTTCAACTCGATAGTATATAAAAATACTTAAACACCATATACGGCGGACATCTTCAGCCAAAAATGGCTGTATAGCCTTACTGGTGCTAGAGTTTTTATTCTTAATCAGCCTCACGCAAAAAGCGAACGTGTTCAATTAGCCCGTCTTTCACACGATAAATTACCACCGCGTGGTTCATCGCTGGCACGCGGCCCGTGATTTTTTCTTCGTCAATCACATAACTACCGATGCGCATGCGATGGATGATTTCGCAATGAAGATTGGGCGAGGATTTAAACAGCGCTTCATAACGTGGCCGCATTTCCGCATGGCCTGTGAGCAGGCGATTGCCCGCGCCATCATCGACGACGCAGTGCTCGGCATAACAGGCCATAAAACGCTCTACATCGCAAGCATTGTAGGCTTGAAGCTGTTCGGCGACAGGATCGTTCACGATTTGAACTTTAAAAAAATCAGCCCGAAAAAATCGGCCATTGCTGCCCCCACATCTCAGTTGGTGTGCGTTTGAATCCGGATTTCGCAAACTGGTGCCAACGCCCGACAATATAAGCCATGACCGCATTCGCATAGGCGTTTGCATCCAACGATGCATGCAACGTGCCTGCGGTGGCCGCCAGGCGCGCCGATTGGCGGAGTGACGCCTCCAGCCGATCATGTAATTGATTCATGCGGGTTTGCAGACGCTCATCTTCATTGACCAGCGCATCGCCAATCAACACACGCGTCATGCCAATATTTTTTTGCGCAAAATTTAGCAGCATCGCCACCGTGCCTTCAATCTGTTTCATACCGTCCTCTTTGGTCGCGGGATCGGTCTGAATTTTGGTGACGAGCGAGAAAACAGTCTCTTCAATAAACTCAATCAAGCCTTCAAACATTTGCGCCTTGCTCGCGAAATGCCGATACAGCGCAGCTTCAGAAACATCGAGCTTTTTCGCCAGCAACGCGGTGGTTATTTTTTCGCCCTTCGGGTGCTCCAGCATCTCGGCCAACATGTGCAGGATGGTACGTTTGCGTTCGCCCGGTTCTCTTTTCGCCATTTTGTACTCTCCCATTAGATCTGTTTTATTTACGTCCACCGAAGATCGATCCCAGCACGCCGCGAATAATACGTCGCCCTGCTTCGCTCGCCATCGCACGCGTTGCGCTTTTCACAGCAGATTGCACAACGGTCTCGCGTCGTGAATTTCCGCTGCCATTTAGCGCGTCGCCGATTTTGCCGAAAATGC
Source organism: Burkholderiales bacterium (assembly GCA_025359285.1). Lineage (GTDB taxonomy): Bacteria > Pseudomonadota > Gammaproteobacteria > Burkholderiales > Usitatibacteraceae > UKL13-2. The sequence goes on along the minus strand of JANYGV010000037.1, from coordinate 2,530 downwards.
TGCCGAAACCGACGCTCTCGCCCGGCACAGCGGGCGTGGCTTCGTTACCACGACGACCTTTTAATTTTTCAAATGCAGATTCGCGATCCACCGTTTTTTCGTATTGTCCCGCCACGAGCGAGCCTGCCAATAACGCGCTGCGCTGCGCTGCCGTGATCGGGCCAATCTGCGAATTCGGTGGGCAAATATAAGCGCGCTCCACTATCGTCGGACGGCCTTTATCATCTAAAAATGATACCAGCGCTTCGCCGACGGCAAGCTCGGTAATGACCTTCGTGATGTCGAGTTTTGGATTGGTGCGAAATGTTTCTGCGGCTGCATTTACGGCTTTTTGATCGCGCGGCGTGTAGGCGCGCAAGGCATGCTGAACGCGATTGCCTAGCTGGCCTAAAACAGTATCGGGAATATCGAGCGGGTTTTGCGTCACAAAATAAATGCCGATGCCTTTCGAGCGCACCAATCGCACCACTTGCTCAATTTTCTCCAGCAATTCTTTCGGCGCTTCGTTAAACAGCAAATGCGCTTCATCAAAAAAGAACACCAGCTTTGGTTTGTCGCGGTCGCCCACTTCGGGCAAATTTTCAAACAACTCTGACAACATCCACAGCAAAAAAGTCGAATACAAACGCGGACTTGACAACAATTTATCGGCGGCAAGAATATTAATGACGCCTTTACCATCGACTGTCTGCATCAAATCATCCAGCACCAATGCAGGCTCACCAAAAAATTTATCGCCGCCCTGTTGTTCCAGCGTTAACAAACCACGCTGAATCGCGCCAATGCTCGCGGGCGAAACGTTGCCATAGTCCGTCGTGAATTGCGATGCGTTCTCGCCCACATAAGCGAGCAGCGCACGCAAATCTTTGAGATCAAGCAGCAGCAAGCCTTTGTCATCGGCGATCTTGAATGCCAGCGCCAGCACGCCGGATTGCGTGTCATTCAAATTAAAAATGCGCGCTAGTAACACCGGCCCCATTTCAGAAATCGTCGCCCGTATCGGATGGCCCTGTTCACCAAAAACATCCCACAAGGTCACAGGACAGGCAGCAGGCGTCAAGTCCAGCTTGAGCAATTTCGCCCGCTCCGCGACTTTGGGATTATTGTGCCCCGGCTGCGAAATACCGGTCAAATCACCCTTTACATCAGCCATAAACACCGGCACGCCGATGCTGGAAAAATGTTCGGCCATTATCTGCAGCGACACTGTTTTGCCGGTGCCCGTCGCGCCCGCGATCAAACCATGGCGATTGGCCATATTGGGCAGGAGCACCAAATCGGTCAACGATGCGTCGCTAGTTTTCGCGATCAGGAGAGGTTCGGTCATAGGCGTGTCGTTGATTAATCGTGGCAGCGGCGTGGTCGTGGCAGCGGCGTGGTGGAAACGTGCAAAGCAGGCTGGAACCCAATGTGAGCGAATGGTAACATCACACCTTCAAATTTACTTTAAAAGCGACGCCAAATGTTGCACTGTTTGGTGACTCGTGGCAGGCAAGGGAAACTCACATGGCAGGACATAGCAAATGGGCCAATATTCAGCACCGCAAAGGTCGGCAGGACGCCAAGCGCGGCAAAATTTTTACACGTCTGATTAAAGAAATCACCGTCGCCTCGCGCATGGGCGGCAGCGAATCGGGCGCCAATCCACGCCTGCGTTTGGCAATGGATAAGGCCTACGAAAATAACATGCCCAAAGACACCGTCGAGCGCGCAATCAAGCGCGGCGCGGGTGAACTCGATGGCGTGAGTTATGAAGAAATTCGCTATGAAGGTTATGGCATCGGCGGCGTCGCCATCATCGTCGATTGCATGACCGATAATCGCGTGCGCACGGTAGCCGAAGTCCGCCACGCGTTTTCAAAATATGGCGGCAATATGGGCACCGATGGCTCGGTTGCATTCTTGTTCAAGCATTGCGGACAGCTCATGTACGCGCCCGGCACGAACGAAGAAAAATTGATGGAAGCGGCATTGGAAGCCGGTGCTGAAGATATTGTGAGCAACGATGACGGCTCGTTTGAAGTCGTCACCGGACCATATGATTTTTCGAACGTGAAAGCGGCGCTGGAAAAAGCCGGATTCAAAGCCGAATTTGGCGAAGTCACGATGAAGCCATCAGTGGAAAATGAGCTTGCGGGAGACGACGCGATCAAAATGCAAAAGCTGCTGGATGCGCTGGAATCGCTCGACGATGTACAGGATGTTTATTCGTCTGCCGTGATGGATGAAGCGTAGCCGCGATGGCAGTTTTAATCACGACTACCGATAACGTTGAAGGTAAACGCATTTCGCGCTATCTGGGCATTGTGACCGGTGAAGCGAGCGCAGAAGTTCAACTCGTCTCAGATAAGCCCGTCACCAGTTTTTCAGACGCCTACCATCAGGTTATCCCCGGCGCGCGCGATTCCGCGCTGCGCGGTGCCATGCAAGGTGCGGAGCAATCAGGTGCGAATGCGATTGTGGGCACCAAAGTGGAATATCACATTCACGGCAGCGGACGTGGAATGGTGATGGTTTCTGTGACGGGCAC
>JANYGV010000035.1 GCA_025359285.1 Burkholderiales bacterium | reverse complement strand
CAAGCATCGGTGTATTCGCGCGCGCCGCGTTCAATAACGGTGCCACTGAAACCTACGCTTTTGCTGAAATTGATCGCTCGTATTCGACGGGTGTTTCCGTCAAAGGTATCGACTGGGGGCGGGTGGATGACACATTTGGCGTGGCCTTGGCGCGTAACGCATTATCAGCCGTGCACCGCGATTATCTGGCGGCGGGCGGGATCGGATTCTTCGTAGGCGATGGCCGCATTCGCTATCGTTCCGAGCAAATTTTTGAGACTTACTACAATTTGAACATTCGCAAGGGTGCCGCAATCGCATTGGGCTTTCAACGCATCATCAATCCTGCCTACAACGCCGACCGTGGTCCGGTATCGGTGAGCTCAGCGCGATTGCATGTGGAGTTTTGATTTTCCAAAACATAAAGCCAATATGGGTGCGGTGCTCGGAGCAAAAATGGCTGGTGATGCCCTATTCTAGGGGACTCTTGCCCTTGAATGTTGCAAGAGCCCGCTAGTTTTTCAGCATTACGCCACGGATTGCAGAGCTAACTCAACGTCCCATTTCTTTTAAAAAAGTCGTGCGCGCTGCCACGCCGGTGTTGGTGAAATCGCTAAACACGCCGTCAATACCGGCGCGATAAAACGTCAGAAATTCGGCCGCCGGGTCACCCTTGTAAAAGCCCGCCAAATACTTCTGCTCGTTGCGGAACGTGTAGGTGTGAACAAACAGGCCAGCTTTGTGGGCGTCCGCAATTAGGCTGGTGGGCACTACTGTATTCACGTCGGCCAGCGATCCCGTGTAGGGCGTGCCGTCCGCGTTGGTTGGCTTGAAAGGTGAGATGGTCAACGACATAACTTGCGGTTTCCACGGGCCGATTCCGTCCGCGTAGGTTTTGATATCGGCCAGTCCAGTAGGTGTCAACATCGCCCCGAAAAATCGTCCATCGGCCGCCAAGGTCCAGCTGTAAGGGCGGCCCGATACAAAATTATCGCTATCGTTTGTTTGATAAATCATCTCGCCGGTTTTGTAGTTCACTGCGTTGCCATCGACAAGCTGTACGAGTCGCGTATTCAAACCCGCTGTACGCATATATTTCAGGCTGGCGGGATCAAAACTCTGCACAAAAATAGCCGCTGTTTTGCTGTTCAAACTATTGTCGTTGATGAGCTTGATAATTGCATCTTCAAACGGATGCGCACCTGCGCCGCAACCATTGGCAATCGCTTGCTGATTATTCCAGTATGGATTTTTAGATTCGGGATAGACCGTGATGGCGCGGCCCGTGGCGGTGCTTTTCGCCTTGGCAATATCAATGATTTCCTGCATCGTTAAAATCGGATTTTTGCCATTTTGATCCGTCGGGCGCTCAGTGCGTGCATCGTAAGTCGTGCCGCCAATCAGCTTTAATTCTGCCACAGTGAAATCGGTGATTGACCAATCGCCAGTGTGATCTTCGCCATCCACCACGAGGGATTTCAGCACCGATTTTTGATTTTTAGGATCAGTCAGATCGCTCAAATATTGCGCGGGACCGCCATACGTGGCCGTTGAGTAGCCCACGTTTACCATCACCCCTGGCACGGTGCGTTTGCGCGCGGCGAAAGCGGGATTGGTGAGCGCGACGGTGGCGATATTGGTGTTGTCGCTCAACCACGGATTGTGCCGCGCCATCAGTACACAGTCTTTGCTCAGGTGCAAATCCATTTCCAGCGAATCCGCGCCCGCGTCAGCCGCGCCTTCGTATGCGGGACGCGTTTCTTCAGGATACAAGCCCGGAAATCCGCGATGGCCAATCACCAGCGGTGCCTTGCCATCAAGCGTCTTTAACTGCGGCGCTTCATTGTTGTTGTCGTTATTGCAAGCCGTCAACGTGATCGCCGCCCCTGCTGAAATGGCGAGCCCCACGGCGCGAAGTCGAAAAGAAAGTTGTGGCGTTTGCATGTCCTGCTCCTTTTTGTGCGGGTTGACTTCGTAGCATGAGTCAAGCGCGTGACATGGCTATGACAGCGCACGCCGGCATCGTAAGCTAACCTTGGTTACGCGGTCATGTGCCTCGCGAGGGCGGCCAGCAAGACTAGCTTGGATCGCCCTAGTGAAGCGCAACCAGCCAGTTATCGAGATATGGGCGGATATGGGCGGGTGAGACACTATAAGTTTTGGTCGGACCTCCCCGCCATTACGCGGATCTTTAATTAAGCATTGCTCTGAACGCGGTTCGGAGGGCTGGTACGGACTTGCCTGTTTGGACCGATCACCGCCGAAAACAAGTGCATGAACAAGGCGTCAACGTGCGTCACCATCATAACTCGTCAGCATCCCGGACGCTCGGAAAAAAGTTGGCTGAGACGAACACTGCCTTGGGTTTGATGATTCGTTTAAGTCCTCGATGGCAACATAAAGCCGAGCTGCTTGCGACGATGCTCGGCGTGGGCAGGATAACAACGATCTTGCTGCTGGCGCGCCTCACCTGCCCAACAGTGCTTAAATTCACGCGCAGAGCAGTAACGCGCTGAATGATAATCAGCAAAAGCAACAAGCCGTAAAAAAGCACCACCGTGTTGCTAACAAAACGAACGCAAATAAAAAACACCCCGCACATGCACTAAGCGCATGGATGGCGTGTACGTGTGATGTGTGTGTACATCAGCGCTCACACGGGCGTGCGGGCTTGTAGTTTGCGATGTTGACTCAGAATAGAATCCACAAACTCGACTATTCACAACCTTCTTGAGAGCATTTGCCGTGTGAACGCCCGTGGATATTAGCGATTCATCGCCTGCGCCGGGTTGCTCGGGGCTGACCCAATTGGAGCATGAATCACGTCGGTGATTTTAACGGCGATGGCAAGGCTAATCTTTTATGGTGCTATGCCAACGGCGTGGTGACGATTTTGGCTGACCAACGGCACCGCGATCAGCGTTGCGGCCGGTCTGACGGCGCCTGACCCCAACTGGCGAGTTATCAATACGGCCGACTACAGTGGAGACGGCAAGGCAGACCTGCGCTGGGTCAATCTCGATGGCAGCTTTAGCGTGTGGATCATGAATGGCACGAGCATATCGTCGGCTGGGACAATCGTTGGCGCTACTTCATCACGCATCGTGCCTCAATCTGCCACCCTGTCTGCCACCCTGTCTGCCACCCTGTCTGCCACCTTGTCTGCCACCTTGCAAAATATTGATGGGTGCTAGCAGGAAAAGATAGTGGGTCGCTGAGCAAATCGGCGACCCGCATTTATTTTCACTGACCGCGTTTGCAGCCGCTGATGTATTGTTTTTTTGCGGCTATGTTGTTTTTAAACGTCCGCCGGGAAAGAGACTTGGTCGAATACCGCGAACACGGGTTTGACGTTGTGACGCAATGTGTAGCACAATCGTGCGTTGCCTTTAACCTCTTGCGTGGACTTTTTAAATTAAGTCTGCGTTTTATTTCACTTAGCGACATCGCGGCCCATAAGGCTCGATGAACAAGGAGATTCGCTTTGAAAGAAACCATTTTTTGTGCTGTTTTGGGCAGATTTAGCGATCTGAAGTCTCGGTCACCAAACGCTGTCCTACGCATTTCATCTGCGTTGATAATCGCGGTAGCCTCGATTTCCATTTCAACGGGCGTGCAATCGAAACCCGTTTCAGCCAAGCTAGGCAATGGTCTTGGCGAGATTTATGAGGCCTACCTCTCCAAACAAGTGTCGCCGCAGGAGACGGTAAGCAATGCTGTAGCTGCCGCCGCCGCGGGTTATCAGGCGAATGCGGTACAGGACGCTACCGGTCGCTTCATGGTGACGATCCATCTGAACGGACAACTTTCAATCGCTGATGTTGAAGCCACACTAGGCCGATCAGGCAAGTTTCAAGTGACCGGCCGTTCAAGTGCATATCGGGCGGGTTTGGTAGAAGGCTGGCTGGATGTAAAGGACGCTGATGCGGTCTCGCGTCTTCGCGGTATCAGCGCGGTCATCCTGTCATTAATACCCCAAACCAACGTGGGCGCAACGACCCAGCAAGGCGTCGTCCAGCACCGTGTTGACAAGATCAGCCAAAATGGCGCGGGCATTACTATTGCCGCGATGTCGGACAGCTATAACGTGTCAACTAATGCGATTAAAGAAGCAAATGATATCGCCTCAGGCGATCTTCCCGGCGCGGGCAATCCCGCAGGTAACACGACGCCTGTGACCGTACTGCAGGACCTGACCACCGGTACCGATGAGGGCCGTGCGATGTTGCAGGTGATTCACGACATGGCACCGAAGGCGCGTTTGGGTTTTGCAACAGCCGGTGCGAGCCAGCTTCAGTTTGCGGACAACATCCGTTCTCTGGCCGCGCTGCCCGGCGCGCCACGCATCGTGCCCGGCTTCAAGGCCGATGTGATTGTCGATGACATCATCTTTTTGACCGAGCCCATGTTTTCAGATGGCATCGTGGCGCAAGGCGTCAACGACGTCACTGCGGCCGGGGTGCACTTCTTTTCGTCTGCCGGTAATCGCGCGTCGACTAGTGCCTATGCGTCCGATTTCAGGTTCATCGCTCCTACCGATTCGCCTACTACCGGCTCCAACATTAATTTGACGAATGTACCCGCCGCCTATTACGCCGGCGGTTTCCATAATTTTCGTGCAGATGGCACGCGCGACATTGCACAAACGATTTTGCGTACGTCCGGCACTGGCCCTGGCAATAGCCGACTGGTTTTTCAGTGGGATGATCCGTTTGATAAAGTAACGCCCGGTACGCAGACCTATTTTCAAACATTTAATTTTACGGGAACACCTGCAACCGTCGATGCCTTCGTAAATGTCACTGCAGGCACACCGACGCGCATCGATGTTTTTGCAGCGGCTGGTTCAGACTTTGACGCGATCGTGACGGTCACTGATCCGAACGGTGTCGTGGTGATTAATCAATACGACACGGGCACCGATGAAACGCTTTTCTTTACGCCAGCGGTAACTGGAAATTACAAAGTTACAGTGGGTGCGTTTGGCGGTACCGTGGGCAATTTCAGCGTGCAAGCGTTTGCCAACAGCCAGGTGGGTATTACCACTGATTTCAATGTCTTGTTCTTTGATATGAATGGCACCTACCTTACGGCAGTCGCGGCCAATAATTTCCAAACAAACCAACCAGTAGAATTTACCGGAACGATTCCGTACCCAACGGGTGCAAGCTCCATTCAGATGGTGATCACGAGAGCCAATACCCCTGTTGGGCCAGCAGCAAGTCGCCTGCGCTACTTGTTCTTTGACGGCAGCCAAGTGACTATTCCAGCAGAATATATCTCGTACCAATATCCGGTGATTTATGGCCACAACTCTGCTAAAAATGGCCACGGCGTCGCAGCTTACAGCGCGTTCCGTCCTTATATTCCTGAGAGCTTTACATCACCAGGTCCCTCGACCATTCTGTTCGATGCCAGCGGTAATCGGCTCAATACACCGGAAGTTCGGCTGAAACCGGACATCGCGGCAATGGACGGGGCCAACACTACGTTCTTTGTCAGTGATTCCTCGTCCGATGCCGATACATTCCCGAATTTTTTCGGTACCAGTTGCGCTGCACCTAACGCGGCGGCAATAGCCGCGCTGGTGTTACAGGCTTACGGCGGACCAGGTTCCCTTACAGTTAGTCAGATGAAGACGCTGCTCCAGAAGAGCACGTTCCCACATGACCTTGACCCCTACCAGTCAAAAGCGGTTATCCAAACCACGGGTGGCGTCTTAACTATTAACGTGAACGCAGACAGCAGCAATACCAGCGCGGCTTATCCTAGCGGTCCGCTTGATTTGCGCGTAATTGACGTTAGCTACGCCGGCACCGGTTCTGTTGCTTTGTTAACCATTAATGCGCAGACCGGCAACACGACTGGCGGTAATGTGAATACCAACATTGTTGGCCTCGCGTTTGATACCCGCGCGGCGGCTTCAGGTGGATTACCGTTCACGCTCGGCACGCTTACTGGCCTCGCGTCAACTGACATTACGCCGACGTTCTCGGTTCAACCACCAGCGCCCTCAGTGGTAGGTCAGTTCTCGGTGCTGACATTGGCGTTCACACCTGATAGTTTTTCGGGCGGGCGTGGTTTTACGTTCAACGTTGACCGTGACGAGCAGACCACCTCAAGCTTAACCGCAGGTGCCACAGCGGGCGGAAATTCAGCTGACTTGTGGGGCAGAACTGTGTCGTTGCCCTCAGGTGATTTGGCGGCAGGTGGCGTGACTGTGACGGGCACGATGAAGGACGGGACAACTTTCTCCGGCGTGTTTGTCAATAACATCGGTGTCGGTTACTCACCGCTGGATGGCTACGGTTTCATTAACGCTCAGGCGGCTACCGCACGGGTTGCAAAAAGCAACGATCTTTCCGGAGACGGCAAAAGCGATATCGTCGTTCAATCTACCAGCGGCACCACCACGGGTTGGTTAATGGACGGTCTTACTATTAGCAGTGCAAGTAATCTGTTGGTGAACGACCTTGGCTGGACAGTCAGCAACTTAGCCGACTTCAATGGCGATGGCAAAGTCGATATTTTGTGGCGCAATACCGACGGCCGAATTGCGCTTTGGTTAATGGATGGAACTACGTTCGTGAACGGCGCAGGCTTGCTTGACGCCAACTCCGGCTGGACCGTTACCCACGTCGCCGATTTTAATGGTGATGGTAAGGCTGATATTCTCCTACGACACACGGATGGTCGGATTGCCATGTGGCTTATGGACGGCATTACTGTTATCAGTGCCGCAGACTTGCTTGGAGCCAACTCCGGCTGGAGCGTCACCCACACAGGCGACTTTAACGGCGACGGTAAGGCCGACATTCTCTATCGCAATACTGATGGTCGAATCGCCATGTGGTTGATGAATGGCAGCACTTTACTGAGTGGCGCAGGCCTGCTTGAAGCCAACTCTGGCTGGAACATTACCCACGTTGGCGACTTTAACGGTGATGGCAAAGCCGACATTCTCTATCGCAATACTGATGGTCGAATCGCCATGTGGCTGATGAATGGCCTTGCGCTCACAAGCGGTGCTGGGTTACTAGACGCTAATACTGGCTGGAGCGTGACTCACGTTGGCGACTTTAACGGTGACGGCAAAGCCGATATTCTCTTTCGCAATACGGATGGTCGAATCGCAATGTGGTTGATGAATGGTCTTGCGCTCACAAGCGGTGCCGGTTTGCTTGACGCAAATTCTGGTTGGAGCGTTACCCACGTTGGCGACTTTAACGGTGATGGTAAGGCCGACATCCTTTACCGCAATACTGATGGTCGAATTGCCATGTGGCTGATGAACGGGCTTAGCTTGACCAGCGGTGCTGGTCTTACCGGGCCGGGTACCTTAAAGGTGGTGCCTTAAATGGTGATGACAAAGTCGGCTTGTTGTGGTGCGAACACGGTAGAACCTTTGCAAAAGGTAACTATCTTGAGTGCCCCATCAGCTATAACATCAACGCGACTGAAAATTTCCCTGTAATGTAAAAACGCCTAATTCACTGTTTACTTTTTTAGGGAATTAGGCGCCACCAAAATAGTACGGCTTCACTAAAAACGTCAGCGAAATTAAAAATTCGCTGACGTTTTTCTTTTTTTGAGGTGGATTTGATAACTTTTCTTTTGGCGAAACTCTCCACCCTGCGCGTTAACTGCCTATAGCCGAACGCACCCACGCCGCTGTCGTTGATGCGCCGAGCACGTCGCAGTCAAACCGCTGCTTCATGCTGCGCTTCAAACCCAGCACAGCATTATCTTTGCTGATGAGCGCTGCGGCGCGAGCATGCGCGGCAAGTTCTAAAAATTTCTGATCATCTTTATCGCGACAGCGTGGCACTTGGCCCAGCATTGATGCGCGATCTGGCGTGATTTGCGCATAGCTCCGATATTTTTCGAGTGCTTTAATTTGCGCGGTCTGGTCGAGTTTAAAAGTTGGGTAAGCCAGCACTCGAATCAGCTCGTCAATGCAGGCTTGATTGCTGGCGATCACCACCTCGCGCGAATTGATCGCCGCCATCAGCTCCGGCATGCCGCCATCCTCAAACACCAGCCAATCGAGCACAATATTGGTGTCGAGCACGATAATCGGCTTAGTTGCGTCACCCGTCATGCGACTTCACCTGCGGCAACACCCGACGCCCATGCCCATTGAAAGTTGAACCCGCCTAAATGGCCGGTGACGTCAACCACTTCGCCAATAAAGTACAAGCCTTTTACCGAAGTGGCCTCCATGGTTTTAGACGAGAGTTGACGCGTATCGACTCCTCCCAGAGTAACTTCTGCCTTGTTGTAGCCGAGTGTTCCTGAGGGCTTAACGGCCCAAGATTGAAGTGCCGCAATCGATTCAGCGTAGGCTCGATCAGAAAACTGATTATTCGGTTTTACCAACGCATGTGCCTCGCTCCATTGCTGCGCAAAACGCTTCGGCAGTATTTCGCTCAAGACATTGTTAAATTGCGCTTTGCTGGCCCGCGACTCGCTCAACCACGTTGCTTGGCTTGATGCCGGGATCAGGTTAATGTGAATCGGATTTTTCGGATCTCCATCCTGCCAATATGACGAAATTTGCAAAATCGCCGGGCCGGATATGCCTCGATGCGTGAGCAATACGGCCTCGCGAAATCGACCACCATTGCAGCTTACTTCCGCGTCCAGCGACAAACCGGAAAGATCACCGAAGCGCTCCAGCGTTTGCGGATCAAAACTCAGCGGTACGAGCGCCGGGCGGGGCGCGATAACTTTCAGATCGAATTGTTCGGCAATTTTATAGCCGAAAGGAGTGGCACCAATTTTTGGTACGGCCAGACCCCCGGTTGCGATAACCAATGATGAAGCAGAAAAATTTCCTTGATCTGTTTTTATTAAAAACGCATCATTTTCACGCAATACTGCGCTCACCGCGCACGGCATTTTCCATTGCACATGGCCGCGGTCACATTCAATTATGAGCATCTGAATAATGTCAGTGGCGCTCTCATCACAAAACAACTGGCCGAGTGTTTTCTCGTGATATTTGATGCGATGCGATTCGACTAATTTAACGAAATCGAATGGTGTGTAGCGGGCAAGGGCGGATCGGCAGAAATGCGGATTTTGCGATAAAAAGTTTTCGGGCTTGGTGTGGATGTTGGTGAAATTACAGCGCCCACCGCCAGAGATGCGAATTTTTTCGCCGAGCTTGTGATAGTGATCAATCAGCAACACACGGCGTCCGCGCTGTCCGGCGACAGCAGAGCACATCATGCCCGCCGCCCCTGCGCCGATAACCACAACGTCAAATTTTTCGTTCATATTTTGATCGGATGAGAACATAACACCATCTTGCGATGATTCGGCATACCGTCTATCTGTGGATGTGAGTATGTCGGCCCAAAGCACGCCGGTGGGACAGGCGTCCGTTACGTTCAACGCACGCACAAAGTAAATTTTGCGCGCTATGCGCGTTCAAATTTGTGAGGAAATCTGGCTAGTCAAACCCTGCGTCGCGGCCTTCCGCCTTGGAAAGGACGACGCAAATCACATCCTCATCTACATCCGGAAAACACCATATTCCGTCTTCTCAATCGGCGCATTCATCGCTGCCGATAGTCCCAAACCCAATACTGTGCGCGTATCTTTCGGATCAATTACACCGTCATCCCATAGTCGCGCGGTGGCATAGTATGGGTTGCCTTGATCTTCATACTGCTGACGAATTGGCGCTTTGAACGCTTCTTCTTCCTCCGCTGTCCAGGAGCCGCCTTTGCCTTCAAGGCCGTCACGTTTTACGGTGGCCAATACGGCTGCCGCTTGTTCTCCGCCCATCACCGAAATGCGCGCATTTGGCCATGTCCATAAAAAGCGTGGGTTGAATGCCCGCCCGCACATGCCATAATTTCCCGCGCCAAATGAGCCGCCAATAAGAACCGTAAATTTCGGCACTTTTGCGCATGAAACCGCGGTCACCATTTTTGCACCGTCCTTGGCAATGCCGCCGGTTTCATATTTCTTGCCGACCATAAAGCCGGTGATATTCTGCAAAAATATCAGCGGCGTGCCGCGTTGATTACAAAGCTCAATAAAGTGCGCACCTTTCAATGCGGATTCGGAAAACAAAATTCCATTGTTGGCGATGATGCCGACCGGATGTCCCCAGATGTGCGCGAAGCCGCATACGAGTGTGGTGCCGTACAGCGCCTTGAATTCATGGAAGTCCGAGTTGTCAACTATGCGCGCGATTACTTCACGAATATCGAATGGTTGCTTGGTGTCTTTGGGGATCACGCCGTAAAGTTCTTCCGCCGCGTATTTTGGTTCAACGGCGGTTTGCATCGCCACACCCGGCGATTTTTTGCGATTCAAATGCGAAACGATTTCGCGCGCAATGCCGAGCGCGTGTTTATCGTTTTCGGCGAGGTGATCGGTCACGCCCGAGGTGCGTGAATGCACATCGCCGCCGCCTAATTCTTCAGCCGTCACCACTTCACCAGTCGCTGCTTTTACCAATGGTGGGCCGCCCAAAAATATCGTGCCTTGATTTTTAACGATGATGGATTCATCGCACATCGCCGGCACATACGCGCCGCCCGCCGTGCATGATCCCATCACGCAGGCGATCTGCGGAATGCCCTTTGCGGACAAATTTGCCTGGTTGTAAAAGATGCGGCCAAAGTGTTCTTTGTCCGGGAAAACCTCATCCTGCAAAGGCAAAAATGCGCCGCCGGAATCGACTAAATACACGCAAGGCAAAGTGTTTTGCATCGCTACTTCCTGCGCGCGCAAATGTTTTTTTACCGTGAGCGGATAGTACGTTCCGCCTTTGACGGTGGCGTCATTGGCCACAATCACCACCTCCTGACCTGACACGCGGCCAATGCCCGTAATCACACCTG
>JANYGV010000034.1 GCA_025359285.1 Burkholderiales bacterium | reverse complement strand
TAGGCCTTGGCTTCGCCGCCAAATTTCTTGGCCAATACGGTGGTGATCGCTGCCGTCAGCGTGGTCTTGCCGTGATCAACGTGACCAATCGTGCCTACGTTAACGTGCGGCTTGGTCCGCTCAAATTTGCCTTTTGCCATTACTGTTCCTCGTTAAATTCAATTATTAACAATGGGGATGCTGTTGATTTTTCGGTTTATGTTTTTGCGGTTTTTCGTAACAAAAAAATCGAATGGATTTGCCATCGATTTTTACCTAACACAACGGCCAACAGTAGGTTTTCACTTTTGGTCGAACCAATCTGGTGCTCTTGACGCGGATTGAACGCGTGGCCTCTCCCTTACCAAGGGAGTGCTCTACCACTGAGCTACAAGAGCTACGCGGCTGCATTTGGGAGACGAATTGCGGCGTTACACTCACCCTTGCGTACAAACGCGTACACGGTGGGGTCGTGCGCCTTGCACTTCATTGCCCAAATACAGCCGAATTACGGTGGCAATCAACAACCAAAATTCGCCACAACTAACTATGAAACCTTGGAGCGGGTGAACGGAATCGAACCGTCGTCATAAGCTTGGAAGGCTTCTGCTCTACCATTGAGCTACACCCGCAAATTCGAAACTTTTCACCTGGCTACGATTAATTCTCAAGCGACGACAAAATCTTGGTGGAGAGGGCGGGATTCGAACCTGCGTACTCGTGAGAGGGCAGATTTACAGTCTGCTGCCATTAACCACTCGGCCACCTCTCCACTGAACCCAAGATTATGCAGAATTTTGGGCTTGAGGTCAATCAAGGCTCAAATAATGACCCTAAGCCGACCACGACATGGCGTAAAGACAATTTTTCTTTTAAAATTCAATGCGTTGTAACACGGTTATGCGCACCCCATTTCCCCGCTCGACTTGTTGAGCTTCGTATTTCTGCCCTAGCCTTTTCAGCTCATGATCCATATTTTAAAAATTGCGACGAGTTTTAGTGTTTTTTTGCTGTTTGTTTGGCCCGACCTCGCGACGGCTCAAACCATCACCGCGACCCAAAACGGCAAGCCTATCAGCACCACGATCGACCCCGTCGCATCGAGCATCGTCGCGCCGCTATCCAAAACTACCCCATCATTGGCTGCAACCATCGCCACCTCGCCGCCGCCGCCCATAATTGACCCGATCAAGGAGCTAAGGGGATTGGCGATAGTTAGCGCGCTCTCAAAGGGCGGCTATAACCTTTATATGCGTCATGGCTCAGCAACTGAAGGACAGGATGTGCAAACCCTGCTGCAGACGCCGCGCTGGTGGGAAAACTGCGCGTTGCAACGCAATTTGAGTGAAGCAGGAATTGATCAGGCGCGCCGGGTAGGCGCGGCGTTGCGACAGCTAAATGTGCCGATCAACATGGTCAGAACGAGCCAGTTTTGCCGAACTCGCGACACCGCTTACGCCATGGGCTTTGACTCAATTGAGGTGACTGAAGATTTGAATCATCAAATGGGCCAGCGCGCGGGCTTTGATGTACACACCGCGCGGTTTGCTCAGCTCGCGGCAATGCCTCTACCCGACAGCAACGTGCTGATGATTTCACATACCCACGCCTCGCCACGCGCAGAGGAACGTGTGATGGGCCAAATTCAGGAAACTGAAATCATCGTGTATCAGCCGGATGGCAAAGGCGGGGCCGCACCAGTGGCGCGCATTTCCTCAGCTGATTGGGATGCCCTGATTCTCATGGTGCATCTGGCCGAAACGAAATAATGCACGCATCGCAGACGGCTGCTTGTACATTGCTAAATGACCGCTTTGGCCGGCAACATCATCCGCACCACTTTTATCATCCGATCCTGCACCTGCAGAATTTCTAGTGCGTGATCCCCGATTTTCACGATGATGCCGGGTTCGGGAATATCTTCCATATGCTCAGTCACCAGCCCATTCATCGTTTTCGGGCCGTCAAGGGGAAAATTGAATCCCAGCTTGCGATTCAACACCCGCAGCGGGCATGAACCTTCTACCATCACCGAGCCATCACTTTGCTTGGAATAGAAACCCGTATTCATCGGGCTCTGGCTGGTAAATTCGCCCACGATTTCTTCCAGAATATCCTGCAGCGTGACCAAGCCTTGAATCTCGCCGTATTCATCCACTACCAGCGCCATGCGTCGCTGCTGTTCCTGAAAATGCGTGAGCTGCTGCAGTAGCGGCGTACCTTCTGGAACGAAATAAGGATCGCGCATAATCTCGCGCAAGGTGCCAATGTCGAGCGGCTCATGACGCGAGGCGTTTAGCACTTTGCGTACATGAACTAGCCCAATCACGTTTGAAAAATCGCCGTCATACATCACCAACCGCGTGTGATGCGAAGTTGATAACGCATGGCGAATATTTTCAATTTTGTCGTTAATATCAACGGCCTCGATCAGCGCACGCGGCGTCATCGTATCATCCACCGTCATGTGTTCGAGATCGAACAAATTCACCATGATGTTTTGGTGTTTTTTCGGAATAAACTGCCCACCTTCCAGCACCAGCGTGCGCATTTCTTCCATCGACAACGGTTGCGCGCCTTCCGCAGCGGGCTTGATCCGCAGCACCTTTAAAATGCCGCGCACAATCACGTTGATAATCCACATCACCGGCTTAGTCACCGTAATCAGCGGGGTCAGGACGTAGCTGGCGGCCAGCGCGATTTTTTCAGCGAAACGCGCGCCAATCACCTTCGGTAAAATCTCGGCAAAAATCAGAATGCAAAACGAAGCTGCGCCCGTCGCAATGGCCAACACATATTCGCCATCACCAAACAGCCGCCGACAAATTTCAGCGACCAAAATAGTCGTCGCTGCATTAATAACTGTATTTCCCGCCAAGATGAAAGAAAGCATTTCATCGACCTTCACCAACAGCGTGCTAGCGAGGCGTGCACCACGACTGCCCTGCTTCTCCAAATGCCGCAAACGATAGCGGTTGAGCGACATCATGCAGGTCTCGGACATTGAGAAAAACCCGGAGCTGGCGAGCAAAATGCCGAGTGCCGTAAACAGCCACTTGATCGAAATATCGTCCGTCATGCCATCAGTCGTGCTGCGCGGTATCTGAACTGCAAACGCCAGTATTGACGGGCTTCAACAGGCATAAATGCTCCAAAACGCGCTACTGTCACAGCGTTTGAATTTTCAGCCATCGCAAAAATCAAATTCGCTTGAGGATAAATTCGAGCACGAATTTGCTGCCCGCATACCCCAGCAACAGCATCACGAAGCCAATCAAAGTCCAGCGCACCGCTGTTTTGCCACGCCAGCCCGCCAGCCAGTGGCCCAGCAACAGGCCGCCAAAAATGAGCCAGGAGATAGCGGCAAATACCGTTTTGTAGGTCACGGTAAAGGCTTTGCCATACACTGCTTCGGAAAAAAATACGCCGCTGATTAACGTAATCGTCAGCAGCACAAACGCCGCAAACAGCAACCGAAACAACAGTTTTTCAACGCGCATCAGCGGCGGCAATTGGCTATCAAACGAATTCAGGGTTCCCGATTGCAGGCGTTTTTCGAGAAACAACATCAAAAGTGCGTGTAACGCCGCGACCGTAAACAGCGCGTAACCAGCAATCGCCACGCCAATATGCAGTCGAAACGCCCAGCCGCCATAGACCACGACGTGTTCGGATGGCAGCAACGTGGGCAGCAATGCGGCCACAATTGCCAGCGGCGCAAGATAGAGCGCAGCCAGTCGGGTCAGCCGCGCATCATTGCCCAGTACCACATAGCTCAGCAGCGTTAGCCAGCCAATCAGTGATGACGTGTGTGAAAACCCGATATTCCAGCCTTCTTCGAGGAACATCGCGTCAAACAGCGCCGCCGCATGCAACATGATGCCGAGCCAGATTAAAATCTTGGCAATGCCCGCCGGATTAGAACCATCAGCAGCGTCGGAATATTCCGTCGTTTGCAAGCGGCCCATGCCGACCCAGGCAGCGATTGCCGCCATTAAATAGACGACGGCGGTGGTAATATTAAGGACTGTCAGCAACATAAACTTTGTTCAATTTTTTCTTGGTAATCTCGATATGAGTTTACACCATACACTCTGACGATTATTCGCAGACGAACCCCTGATCTGGCGTAAAGCGCAGACACTTTTGATCGATCATCCATGTTAGATAACCTCACCAATCGTTTCTCGGGCATCGTAAAACAGCTGCGCGGTCAGTCGCGACTATCGGAAGACAATATCGCCGAGGCGCTCCGCGAGGTTCGCATGGCCTTGCTCGAAGCTGATGTGGGACTGGCCGTAGTCAAGGATTTCATCGCCAAGGTCAAAGAAAAATCGCTCGGCGCAGAAGTATTACAAAGCCTCACGCCTGGCCAGGCGTTTATCGGCATCGTCAACACCGAATTGATTGCGCTCATGGGCGGTACGGAAAATACTGCGCCGCAATTAAACGCGCTCCCGCTCAATCTCGCCACCACGCCACCCGCAATTGTGATGATGGCGGGCTTGCAAGGTGCCGGTAAAACCACCAGTGCCGGCAAGCTCGCCAAGCTGCTGCGCGAACGCCACAAAAAGAAAGTATTGGTGGTGTCGGTTGACGTCTATCGCCCCGCTGCGATTGAGCAATTGCGGACGCTGGCCAAACAAGTCGGCGTCGATTTTTTTGAAAGTGATGTTACCCAAAAGCCGGTTGACATAGCAGTGGCGGCACGTGACTGGGCGCGAATTCATTTCCACGATGTGCTGATCGTGGATACGGCAGGTCGTCTGGCGATTGACGAAGCGATGATGGCCGAAATCAAGGCCGTTCATGCCGCCATTGAACCCATCGAAACGCTGTTTACCGTTGACGCCATGCAGGGACAGGACGCGGTAAACGTTGCCAAAGCATTTAACGAGGCGCTACCCTTGACCGGGGTGGTGCTCACCAAGCTGGATGGCGATTCGCGCGGCGGTGCGGCGCTCTCGGTGCGTCATGTCACCGGCAAGCCGATCAAATTTGCTGGTACATCAGAGAAAATGGACGGGCTCGAACCGTTCTACGCGGATCGCATGGCGTCGCGCATTTTGGGCATGGGCGATGTGCTGTCGCTGATTGAAGATGCGCACAAAAATGTCGATATGGCCGAAGCGCAAAAGCTCGCCGAGAAATTCAAAAAAGGCAAGGCGTTCAACTTTGATGATTTCAAAATGCAGCTCACGCAAATGCGCAAAATGGGCGGCATGTCAGCGATGATGGACAAGCTTCCCGCGCATCTCACCCAGGCCGCCACGCAGTCGCCGGATTTGCAGGAAAAGCAGCTGCGACGCACCGAAGGCATCATCAATTCAATGACGCCGGCCGAGCGCCGCAAACCAGAGTTAATCAAGGCCTCACGTAAACGCCGCATCGCCATGGGCGCCGGCGTGCAAGTGCAAGAAGTCAACCGGATGATGGCGCAATTTGAACAGATGCAAAAGATGATGAAAATGATGAAAGGCGGCGGCATGGCCAAAATGATGCGCGGCATGAAGGGCATGATGCCGGGCATGAAATAAGCGCGGCATTGATCGCTCATATATCGCTCCTTCTTTATCGCGCCTTCTTTATCGCGCCTTCTTTATTGCTCTTTCCTTAATGTTCTTTTCTTAATGCTCTTTCCTTAACAATCCTTCCTATACCGCTCGTTCCGATATTGCTCATATGGATTCATTTTTCAACGGCTTACTCCACACACTCGGCTATTTAGCTGTGGTGTATGCGTGCATGTCCGCCATTGAACGGATTGCGCCGGCTGAATCCAACCAGCCCATCAAGCGCACACTATTTAATCTGGGCTTGACACCGCTGTTGCTCGTCATCAGCGGCGGATTGCTGGTATTTTTAACGCCGTTTGTACAACATCTCATTACGCCGCCCACAGGTCAGCGCATCAGGATCGAATTCCCATGGACGGGCACGCTTGGCGCGGTGGCGGCGTCACTACTGGCGATGATGGCGCTCATGTTTATCACCGATTTTGTTTACTACTGGTGGCATCGGTTTCAGCACACCAATCGCTGGCTATGGGCGCAGCACACGCTGCATCATTCAGAGCGCTCACTCAATGTTGTCGCGAGCCTGCGTCATCATTGGCTGGAAGATCCGCTTAGGCTATTCATTCAAACTGTGCCACTGGGATTCGCGTTCTTTTTCGCGCCGCCGTCGGTTGCCTGGGTGGGAATGCTAATTGGGCTGTGGCCATTTTTTATTCACATGAATTTGCGCCTTTCAATGGGGCCGCTGACGCCTATTTTGTGCGGGCCGCAATATCATCGCGTTCATCACTCCATCTTGCCTGAACATCACGACAAAAATTTCGCGGCATTTTTCCCTGTTTGGGACATTCTATTTGGCACCGCCTATTTGCCCAAAAAGAATGACTATCCGCCCACTGGCATCGACGGGGTAGAAATTGATAACGTGTCGAAGGCACTGCTTTCGCCGTTCGTGGATTGGACGCGGATGTCGCGTAACCTCATTGCCCGGCGATCAGCCAAGTTCAACAATCGGAAAATAAAAACTGATGCCTGAGCAGAGGCGGAAGCAGCAAAGCAAAAGCGAGCGGGAACGACAATGGACGCTTGGCCGCGCCAGCGTAGGCGGCACTGCCAGCAAGCACTCCACTAAGCACACCATTGAACGCAATCTTGAGCACGTCTGACGCGCCGCGGACCGCCAGCCTCGATGCCTTTCGTGTGGTCGCTATCACCTGCGTCATGCTCGCGCACGGTAGCCTGCTGGGGATTGATCATTTCCCATGGCTGCGTTATGCGACGATTATTTTTGGCGTCATCGGGGTGGAATTATTTTTTGTCTTGAGCGGATTTTTGATTGGTCGGCAACTTTTGAACGTCGGCGAAGGCACACAAAGTATCCCGAATTTCTGGGCGCGCCGATGGTTTCGGACGCTTCCCAACTATTACCTTTTTCTTGTCCTCAATTGGGCGCTATATGTTTATGTACTGAAACGACCTGCGGGCGAGTTTTCGTTACTCGTGTTTTCGCATAACTTGGTCACGCCTTTTGGGACGGTATTTTTCGCCGAAAGCTGGTCGCTGGCGGTCGAGGAATGGTTTTATTTGCTGGCACCGTTACTGGTTTTCTGGCTCACCGTTGTCTTTTCAAAAAACCGAAAATTTGCTGTGCTAGGGGCGATGATCGCCATCATCATCACCTGCACGTTTGCGCGCTTGGGCGCGGCGCAGCTTATCAACGCCTCGATCGACAGCGCGCTGCGAAAAATTGTCCTGCTGCGCCTCGATGCGCTCGCGTTTGGCGTGTTGCTGGCGTGGCTGCAACGCTACCGCGCGCGTACGCTGGCGACGCTCGCGCGCGGTCGGTGGCGGGCGTTAGGCGCTGTACTAATGCTAGCCGCCGCAGCATATCTCGCCATGCTCACCGACGCATTGGCATTTTTTGCAGCACCCATGGATCGTGATCGATGGCTCGCGCCGCTTCTTTTCACGCTGCTGCCCATCTCGGCAACACTCCTGCTCGCAAGCGCGCAGGCCGCGCCGCTGCAAGCCCGCGCATGGGTCACCCTGCAGAGTAAATGGGCGTATTCGACTTATCTGCTGCATTTTCCGCTGCTGCTGCTCATCCTGCATTTTTGGACCGGGCCCAAAAGTGCGGCGAGCGTTGTACTTGCCTTTGGCGGCTGGTACGTTGCCACGCTCATCGGCGCGGCCATGATTTATCGCTGGTTTGAAAAACCGCTCATGGATTTGCGCATGCGATTTGCGCCGCTATGAGCTAGAGCGGTTAATTTTTCATGAAACTCTAATATTGGCGGGCATTTTCAAGCATTTATTCGCCAAAAACCCCGCCAATGCTAGTGTTTAAGAACTAAATTTTAGGCACACCCTGTAATCGCTTTAGAAATACCGTCATCTCTTTCGCAGCCTGTTTATCACCTTTGGCTTCGGCGGCAGCGATGCCTTGGCGATAGGCGTCGCTCGCGCCGTCAGCGTCACCGAGCTGCGCCAGCGCTTTGCCCAATAATTTCCACGCTGCCGAATAGCCTGCGTCTAGCGCGACCGCCGCGCGCAAATGTTCACTAGCGGCCGCGGCGTTGTCGACTTTCATATATTCATTGCCGAGCGAGAAGCGCAGCAACGGCGAATCCTTGCCGCTGGCCAACATTTTTTCAAAATTTTCAATCATGCCCATAAGAATCCGATCGGTAAACGTAGCGAAACTGATTAAGTTGATGACCAGTTTAGGCTTATCGATAACAGTAGATATTGATGTTTCAATCATGTTTTAAGTACGCCTCTGTCCAAAAATAATGGAAGTATCGATGATTGACGCGCACCGTCTTTTTTCTGTACTGCCGACGATTATCTTTGCCTCGGTTGGTTTTACGATTGCCGCTACGGCCCAAACGCCCGCCACCAAACTTACCAATACGCGCGATATTTCCATTGGGCTGCAAGCCGCGATCACCTCGGTGGATCCGCGTCATCACAACATCGGCCCGCATAACAGCACGCTGCGCCATATCCTTGAGCCGCTGGTGAAGCCGGATGAAAACCAAAAATTGACGCCTACATATTGACGCCGACAGTGCGACATCCTGGAAGGCGCTCGACGATACAAACTGGGAATTCAAGCTGCGCAAAAACGTGCGCTGGCATGATGGCTTACCGTTTACGGCCGACGATGTGGTGTTCACGCTAAAACGCGTACCCAATGCATCGAACAGCCGTTCTTGGTTCGCGACCTTCACCAAGCTGATCGTCGATATAAAAGCGGTGGACGTGCATACCGTCATTTTTAAGACTGCGTTTCCCCATCCGCTATTGCCATCGGATTTCACTGCGGTGGCCATCGTTTCGAAAGCGGCGGGCGAAAGAGCGACCACCGATGATTACAATTCAGGCCGTGCCGCGATTGGCACCGGCGCCAATAAATTCTTGGAACACGTCGCCAGCCAGCGCATTGTCGTCAAGGCCAACTGCGGCTACTTGGGGGGCGGCGCTAGTGTCGGGTGACGTGGAAATGATCGAAACCGTCCCGACCGCCGATATTGCGAAGCTCGAAAAAGAGCCCAAATTTGCGCTTTCAAACAAAGTATCTCACCGCGTGATTTACGTGCATTTAAACCAGCATCAGGATCAAGCGCCGGTTTTTTTGACCGACAAAGCCGGCACGCCAATAGACAAAAATCCGCTGAAAGATGTTCGTGTGAGGAAAGCACTGTTGATGGCGATTAACCGCGATGCGATGGTTAGCAAAGTCATGGAAGGCCGCGCCGTTGCTGCCTCGCAGCAATTAGTCGATAATTTTTTCGGCACCAGCAAGAAATTAAAACCGACGAAATTCGACCCTGAAGGCGCTAAGAAACTGCTGGCAGAGGCAGGCTACCCGAATGGTTTTGCGATGGCCATTCACGGCCCCAATAATCGCTACATCAACGGCGCCGCCATCGCCCAAACCATCGGGCAATTCTATTCACGCATCGGCATTGACGTAAAAGTAGACACGATGCCATCCAGCGTTTACTTCACGCGCGCCACCAAGCTGGAATTCAGTTACATGGTGCTCGGCTGGGGCACCGAATCCGGTGAGCTGCGCTCCGCATTACGCTCGCTACTCGCCACCAACGACAGTGCAAAAGGCATGGGCGTGACCAATCGCGGGCGCTATTCCAACGCCACATTCGATAAAGCACTGAGCGCAGCACTGGTGACCATGGACGACAAAAAAACGCGAAGGCATGATTCAGGGCGCAGCTGAAATGGTGAGGGAAGATGTGGGCTTGATTCCGTTGCATTACGAAGTATCAACCTGGGCGACCACCACAGGGCTGAAGTACATCCCGCGAACGGATCAATATACGTCGGCGATGAGCCTTAAACCCGTTAATGCGCCGGTGAAGTGATTAGATATTGTACGCAAACGATGTTTATTGAATCAATCCCCTCCACCAACCGCTGTGCCGTAACGTCTTTCTCAAAAGTCATGCGGTTGGCAAATGGGAAATAAACTTAAGTTGTCTAATATCTTTCCAAATAAAACGAGGAGTCCCCAGGAGGCTGCTTAGGTCGTGTGGAAATAGCGAAGGGCGGCTCTCCTCTCTCCGCTCGCCGCTTAGCACCCGCAGCCAGTCCGGCGGCAAGACCATCTACGGAATATTCCATTGAACCTTGAAAGTACATACCCGCCTGCTTATTTACGTCCGCACTAATGGTCAGCCCAATATCATCACCAACCATCCTTACCCTAGCTTCAGCAGACTTAAACAATGGCCCCAAATCTTGAACGTACTGGGAGTTTCGACCATTGCGTTCGCTCTCTGGTAGAGCACGATATGCGGACAAAAGTTGACTGTAATACTGCATAAATGTCGTGGCTTGATAAGGACCACCCTCGTCAAGCAGATATTCGAGGCGTCCGGTGAAGGGGTTTCGAGCCTTGAAATCGCCTTTTTCAAAATCAGAAACTAATGACTTTCCCACCCAATGTGCTTTGGCATTCATATCACCAGAGTCCATTAGTGCCTTGAGCTCCTCTAGCGACGCTACACGCAATTGGCCTTCATCGGCAGCTGTTGGATACCCGTAAATATCCATCCAGCGCGCTTCATCCTCTGTTTTTGGATGAATCCACCAAGCAGACAATTTGTTTTGCGGGTCAACCTTTGCAGATAGCTGCCTAGTAGGGTGCTGTTTGCCAGGTTGATAGGTGCGCCGCACATAACTTCCAGTTTGACCAGCAAGGTCTTGAGGGGTTGGGGCAGCTTGTGGTGAGTTAGCACCGGCTTGAACAGGGGATACTATTTTTGGAGTCGTTTGACCGTCTCTAGCTGCATTAAAAACAGTTGTTTTGTTGCTTGAAAAAATCTGCAGAACAGCCAGATATATGGCGGCACAAACAACGCATAGAGAAAGCAACTTAAACGCCAGCGATAATTTGCGATTACTCAAAACGCCTCCATCAATAACTATTTTCGCACTCATGTTTCGCACCGATCTTTCACCAAGGCTTGCCGTAATGTATTGCAATATGCGCCTAACTCCCATTTTGTAGCCATGTTTGCAGCAGGTGAATCCCGGTAGTCGCGCGGCCCGAATGTACTAGACGAAATATAGTTATAAGCCCAATTTAGAAAACCCGTTGCTGTATTCACGGTCAGAAAAGAATTAACACCAAAATAAATCATGACTTCTGAAACGCAAATTTTGTTCTCCTTACAATTGTCAACTCCTTCTCGAAGCGCTCGCTGATAATCGTTTGGTGTTATCGCGGCATTGTACGAACTATTTGCCAGACCAAGGGCTGCCGAACCCCATAAATCTACCAACTGGTTGTTCGTCGGAATTTCTAGCTGACCCGTATTGGATGGAGGGATTTTTGGCCGCGCAGAACAAGTAAATTGATCGGATAATTTTTTAGTTTCGTCACATCGCTCTTTGCGCGCCCGTTCAGCAATAGTAGATGCTCCACTACTTCCGTTTCCCGGTGTTCCAAAGCTCGGACCGCCGCAGTTAGTGCTTTAATAAGCGCAAGGATCGCCGTCGCCGTCGTCTCTAGCGGTGCAGGTTATAACGCTTGTCGCAGGGTCACCCATGCAGATTATCGAGATGAACGCAGAAGCAGGCGCTGAGTTAAAGACAGAAAATGACGTCAATATTGCGAACAGAATTGCGCTGACTTGCGTTGTGGATAGGCGTTTGCTCGTTGTATTGCCCCTCTAATGTGTCACATTAAACGTCGTTAACAATTTGGATATCAGCGCGCATGCTGCACGATATGGGTATCGCTTTCTTGTAAAAGCTATTTTTTCTGCAACTTTGCTATTCGGTTTCTTTGACCGTAGCACTTCGCTTTAGCCTACGAAGTAGCCACGCAATAAAAATATTTGAAATATTAAGAGTGGCGTTTGAAGTAACTTGCGGACTATTGGGTAAGGCACTAACCTCGTGTTAAAACGCAACGCTGACCGCCAAACACAACTACAGTTAGCTTGACACTTTAAACTAACGCTTATGCCTTCGTATTCCATCCGCCGCCTGTTCCAAGTCGGCTTTGTTATGGTCGCGATGTCGTGTCTCGCCTTCGTCGGCGTCTACGCAATTGGCAACCCGATTGATCTGTTGGTGGACCACAGGCGGACGAAGCTGAGTGGCTGCGTGCGGCCATTTCAATGGGCTTGGATAAGCCTTTTTACGCGCAACATTTGTCGTTTCTAAGTGCGGCATCAACAGGCGATTTTTGGC
>JANYGV010000015.1 GCA_025359285.1 Burkholderiales bacterium | reverse complement strand
TGAAGTCGGCGTCGATACCTTGAGCTTTCCGGTGGCGCTTAAGAACGCGATGCGCCAGGCACCGGATTGCATTTTGGTCGGCGAAATTCGCGACGTGGAAACCATGAAAATGGCGATGATGTATGCGCTGTCGGGCCATCTGTGTTTGGCCACGTTGCACGCGAATAACAGCTATCACGCGCTGAACCGGATTATCAATTTTTTCCCGCTCGACCAGCGTGAAGTCTTGTTGGGCGATCTGGCGGTGTCACTCAAATGCATCATCTCGCAGCGCTTGGTCAAAAATCTGGAAGGCGCGCGAATCCCTGCGGTCGAAGTATTGATGAATACACAGAACATTGCCGATCTGATTACCAGCGGCGAAATCCGCGAAATCAAAGAAGCGATGGAAAAATCGTTGACGCCGGGTTCGCAGACGTTTGAGCAGGATCTTTTCCGTCTCATCAAAGCGAGAAAAATCAGCATTGAAGAAGCCATGCTAAACGCTGATTCCGCCACCAATTTGTCGCTTTTGGTGGGCAACGCCGGGATGATGGAAAGCCATAAAGTTTCCGATATGCCGTCGCGCGGCGGCGCAGGCGGCCCCAATTTTAGTGAATTCAAAATCGGCTAGCGGGTGCCTCAATTAAGCGAGGCGGTAGCCAAGCCAGTGGCGGTCAGGTTTATCGAGCAGCGCGACCGCGCGCAGTGGCAGACGATGTGGGACGGCTACAACACGTTTTACGGTCGCCCGAATTTCTCAATGAAGGTTACCGACACCACATGGTCGAGATTCTTTGATCCCGCCGAGCCGGTTCATGCGCTGGTGGCGGAACAAAACGATCAATTGCTCGGGCTGACGCACTATCTTTTTCATCGCAGCACCACACTGGTCAATCCCAGCTGTTACCTGCAAGATTTATTCACGACTGAGGCAGCGCGCGGTCACGGTGTAGGCCGCGCGCTGATCGAAGCCGTGCGTGATCAAGCCGCGATCGCGGGCGCGGCCCGTTTGTATTGGCAGACGCATGAAACCAACCATACCGCGATGAAGCTCTACGACCAGCTCGCCGAGCGAACCGGGTTTTTGGTTTATCGTCTGGCGATGTAAGCAAGCCAATCTTGGCATAAGTTGACATCGCATCATCGTCTGCCATACTTATTACGCGAATATTAAGTATGATGGATGCGCTTCATGCAAATCGATATGTGTGGTCGCGCTGAAGCTTTAACTAAGCGGTAGCGTTCAACCTCAATCCTCCTTCGCTCATTCTTGATCTGGCTATGACAGACGTTGCTGATTCTCCAAACAAGTCATCGCGCTTGGCTCATAATCGCCGCGTCACGGTCATTGTCGCGATTCTAATTGCGTTGTTGATCGTAGCGTTCGTTGCATGGCGGTTTGATTGGTTGGGCGGATCGGCTTCTGCCGCCGGAACTGCCTCTTTATCAAACGCACCTTTGCCTGTTCAGCCGAAAAAGGGCGAGGTGGTTGCAAATTTGGCTTTCCCCGTTGGACGCGATGGCCATCGTCCGAAGAGCGCGGAATCAATGCCGATCACCAAGCGACCCGATCAAGACGCCGACGCATCACCGGCGGCATTGCCCGACAGCCAACCGCCCGAGATCTGCGGGATGACCACCTCGGAGGCCACCGCATTTTTAGCGTCCAAGGGCATCATGAATATTCCCGATGCCAAGCCGGTGCTGGCAGAAATACTGTCGACGTATATTCAAAGCCGTGACCTGCGTGAGAAAACGCTCGGACTTTATGTAGTCGCGCATCAAGCAGGATTGGCGGCGGCGGATGCAGAAAGGCTTAATTATCCGGGCTGTCAGAGCAGCGATCCTTGTTCCGCAAAGCCATTTCAAGCAATGCAGCAAGGACTGCCCGCTAATGCTGCGGCGCTGGTGGATCTGGCGCTGACCAGCGGCGATTTGGATGTGTATGTGGCCGCATTGAGTGCTTGTAGCGGTGCCACGTCCGGCGCCTGCAGCCGCGTCTCGTATGCACGTTGGGCTGAAATAGAGCCCGACAACGCCGTCGCGTGGCTGATGGCGGCCACTGAAGCGAACGCTAAAAAAGATGTTGTCGCGCGCGATGCCGCTCTACAGCGAGCGGCCACGGCGAAAGCGTACAACAGCCGCGCGCCATCAATGGCCCCGATCATGGCATCAGACGCGGTGCGCACGCTGTCGCCGTTGATGCAGTCAGCTATTGCGAGCGAGGCGTTCGGGGTTTTTCCCACGACGGCGTTCCAAATGACCAACGGAATCACAAGTTATTGTGGCAAAACCGAGGAAATGATCGGCGCACGCCGCGAGACCTGCGATGCTGTCGCGAGCACCATTTTGGAAAAAGATGAAACACTGATAGCTGCGATGAGCGCATCTGCAATCGGCAAAAGAGTCGGCTGGAGCGAAGATCGCCTGCAATCCATAAAAGACGAATATAGGGTGGCTTCGACACATATGATGTCATTCGTCGATACGCCCAACATGTTCTTCACATGCGATTCGTTAATCAAAATGAATCAATTTACGCAAAAGATGCTAACCCTCGGCGAACGTTCCGCCGCGCGGGAGTTCGTTAAAAGCACCGGTAAAAGTGTCGCGGAGCTTGCCGCAGAGTACCGGAAAACACAGCCTGCGAGTTCGTGGTGATGTTGTTAGGCTGTTTGCTAGGTTTAGACGTCAATGAACTTACATAGCATTTAATATTGGTCAGATTTAACGTTCAGAATTGCAGTGGCCGATGGTAATAGGTCGTTTATTGGCGGGCATCTTCAGCCATAAATGTTCCATATGCCGCGCTGGTATTGGACTTTAAAAGTCTGTTTTGAAAATCCAACCGCCCACACACCCGCGCTGGTTTTCGCCCGTATTTTCGTTCTGTGACCTCAGCTCGCACCTCCATTTCTGCAGTTCATCGTTTCGCGCTTCTTGGCGGGTTATGCGTTTCGTAGACTGTGA
>JANYGV010000008.1 GCA_025359285.1 Burkholderiales bacterium | reverse complement strand
GAGGAGGTGGAAATTGATTCGTCAATTAATGCCGTGCGCCTGATGACGATCCACGCGGCTAAAGGGCTGGAATCGCCGATTGTGTGGCTGATTGATGCGGATGATGTATCGAACAAGACGGATTCGCATACCGTGTTGAGTGATTGGCAGCCCGATGATGCAGCACCTCGACATTTTTCATTCTGGGCAATCAAGGCATTGGCGGGAAAGGATCGTGCGGCGATTTTGGATGAAGAAGCACGCGTGCAGGCGCGTGAACAATTGAATTTATTTTATGTAGCCGCCACGCGCGCCAAACAATATCTGGTGGTGAGCGGTACGGCACGCAAGGCATCGGCAGATGCCGTGTCGTGGCATGATCGTGCGTTAAAAATAAATACAGCGAATGAAATATTATGGCCGCTTGCGGCAGAGCAACGCGTGGCATTTGGCGAGTCCAGGCAAACCAGCCATGACGCGCAATCGCGCACCGCCGCAACGTGGATGCTACCGATGGGGTCACGCGCGCTGCCCGCTGTGCCGGACTTGAAACGTGAAAAAGGTATCGAGATTCACGCCGCGCTGGAGGTGATGGCTGAGGCAAAAACGACATTGTCTACAAGCGCGAAAAGATCAAAACTGTTTTCGGCTGACATTACCGCAGCAGCAAAAAAAATTCTCGATGCACCCGCCTTGCAGCGTTTTTTTGATGTCACGCAATTCATCGCCGCGCATAACGAAATTGAAATTGCGATGCAGGTAAATGGCGAATTCATCATGCAGCGCATTGATCGATTGGTCGAATTCGAGCGCGAAGTGTGGGTGCTGGATTACAAAACAGGTTCAGGCAATGTGGATTTATATCAGGCGCAAATCGCGACGTATTGCGATGCCGTGATGTCGCTTTATAAAAATAAAACAGTGCGCGGCGCGGTCATTAATTGGGCAGGTGAGTTGCGCATTCTCCGCTAACGCAGATCGCTTAAATGTTGCACCAAATGCGTTCATCGATGCGCGCGCGTTTTATTTTAGGCACAGCACTGGTGCCGTTGTGCGCCCTCACCAATGGAAATAGGTGAAGGCGAAACACATTAATTCACTCTCGCAACGGTATTAAACTGTTTTGGCATGCCTGATGCTTAGTTGTTTTCACTTTCTTGACTTGGCCTATTTCATGTCGGACATCAAACGTCTCATCAAACATCTTGGTTCGGACCTGTCGGCGCAATCGAGCCTGTCAGCGGTGATTAGCCCGGACGATATGCGCTTAATATTTGCCGCCGTTCTTGATGGTGGCGCATCTGAACTTGAGCTTGGTGCGTTGATCGCGCTGTGCGCGAATATCGAATCGTGGCGGCGCGCTGAAATGTTTAGCGAAATTTTATTGGGGCTCAGCGAAGCCATCAACGAACGCATGATGCCCATCGAGTGTGCGCCATACGCCCATTCAAATGTGGTAATACCGAATTATGGTGACGCGATTTTTGGCAATGCGATTCCGCTGATTGCAATCAAGCTGCAACGCATGGGTATCCGCGTGCTGGTGCATGGCGCGCTGGAAACACCGAGCGGCTTGGCGAATTGCGGCGTCTTCCGCGAGCTCGGTATATTGCCCGTTACTACCCGCGGGCAGGCAGAACGCAGGCTCAATGAAGATGGTTTGGCGTTGGTGCCGACTTCACTTATCTCGCCCGGGCTCGCCGCGATGATGGCGCTGAAGGCTCGACTGGGTGTATTCACGCCCGCACATGTGCTGGCAGACATGTTGATGCCCGTGTTGAGCGAGCCGCGGCACGTACTGCATGTTCTCAATATTCCTGCGTGGCTCTTAGCACTCGCCGATACCGAAGGCGTGGTGTTGCAAACGCCGGTGCTGTTATCGCAGTCTGTTGAGGCGTCAGGGTGCAAATTCGGCAGCCTCGATTGTCGCCCGCAGATGAAATATCGAGCGGGTGTTGATTCGCTGGCAAAAACTTCAACCCTTGATGGGCACAGTGTTGATGAGGGCGGCTGGCAAACCCTGTTTCAGGAGGAGATGGAATCACGCACAGATGTTGTTTCGCTATCCGCCCAAAATTCGCTCAAAACCTTCCACACGCGCTGGGCCGCGCACGCGGTGCCCACCGACACACGCGGCCTCGCCGCCTGGACGCGCCAACGACTTGACGCAGGCATGGCGCTGCCGCAGCCCGTGGTGAATCAGTTGGCGTGTTGTTTATACGGCGCAGGTTACGCCGAAGATTTTAATCAGGCAAAGGCGATGGCAGCGGTAGAGGCGGGGAGTTTGGCGGCGTAAGTCTTGCGGTGAGGTAGCGGGTGGTTGGGTGAACAGGTTTATCGTTTGCCTAACATCGGCGTCAAGGTCATCATCGATGTTGGGCAGATGAAGCGTGCCCAACCAGCTACATCATCAACTGAATCACCCGCTTCTCAATCGGCTCCACAAAAGTCTCTGGATCAAACGCCACGTCACCCTCCGCAGAAGATTCCCCACTCGCCTTAAGATTCGCAAAATCAAAAAGATTGCGATCCAGCAAATGGGATGGCGATGCGTTTTGTAGCGCGCGGAAAATGCTTTCCACGCGGCCGGGGAAATGTTTTTCCCATTCGCGCAGCATTAGCTTTACTTGTTGTCGCTGTAAATTATCCTGGGAGCCGCAGAGGTCACAGGGAATAATCGGGAATTGCTTTAACGTGGAATATGCTTCAAGATCGCGCTCTTCTACATACGCAAGCGGGCGGATCACCACGTGTTTGCCGTCGTCCGAGCCTAGTTTGGGCGGCATTGATTTTAATTTGCCACCAAAAAAAGCATTCAAAAAAAACGTCTGCAAAATATCATCGCGGTGATGCCCCAGCGCAATTTTATTGGCACCGATTTCACTTGCTACGCGATAAATCACGCCGCGCCGGAGTCGTGAACATAGTGAGCACATGGTCTTGCCCTCCGGGATCACGCGCTTCACGGTCGAGTATGTGTCCTGCACCGCGATCTGAAATGGCACGCCGAGGCGGGTCAAATAATCCGGCAGAATATGCGCGGGATAGCCCGGATGTTTTTGGTCGAGATTGAACGCAAATAATTCAAACGGCACCGGTGACTTTTCGCGCAATCCCATCAGCACATCAAGCATCGCATAGCTGTCTTTGCCGCCGCTCAAACACACCATGATTTTATCGTTCGCTTCAATCATGTTGAAATCGGCGATGGCAGTGCCAACCAGACGGCGCAAGCGCTTGGCAAGTTTATTGGCTTCCAATATTTGCTTGGGCGTGTTCGCGAGCGCATTCACATGGGCGTTCACAGCGCAATCTCGCGCCCACCATCCACCGCCAGAATCTGTCCCGTCACATAGGGTGCGTCGAGCATTAAATATTTCACGGCACCTGCAATATCTTCAGCGCTGCCGATACGTTTAAGCGGTGTTTGCTGGATGATGCGCTCGCGTTCGGCCGCGGGATAAGCGGCGGCATCCTCGGGCCACATAATCGCGCCGGGCGATACCCCGTTGACGCGAATGTCGGGACCGAGGTCGAGCGCAAGAGACCGCGTCAGCCCCGCAAGACCCGCCTTAGCGGCGTTATAAACCACAAAATCCTTGAGCGGACGATCTACATGAATATCGACAATATTTATAATTGCACCGTGCTGCTCACGCAAATAGGGCGCAGCCGCTTGTGACAGCCACAGCGGCGCTTTTAAGTTCGATCCCATCAACTCATTCCAGTGGTCTTCGTCAACGGTGCCGATGGGCGTGGAATAGAAAGTTGAGGCGTTATTAACCAGGCCATCGAGTCGGCCAAAGCACGAATGCGCTTGAACAACGAGCCCGTTTAGCGCGTTTGTGGCTAATAAATCGCCTTGCACGACCGCCGCCGATTGGGGGCGCGCAAGATTAAGCTCGTTCACCAGCGCATCGGCATCCGCGCGAGAATGGTTGCAATGCACAATCACATTGGTACCTGCGCCATGCAACGTCCGCGCAATGGCCGCGCCAACGCGCTTGGCGGCACCGGTAATCAGAATGGATTTTTGTGAGTCGTTTTTCATCGTTGTTGCCAATTTATAGATTGCGCCTGAAATCGGATGGTGTTGCAAAATTTTGCCGCGTAGGTTTTCGTTCAAACTTGTAAACTTATTCTAGCAGCCACGCATCATTTATTTGAAACCGACTATTTTGAAAACGCCATTATCCGCTACCCAAACTTCGCAGCTGCCGACGCCCGACGCCGATGCGCTTGCCCATTCACACGCCTGCGCGGCGCATATTCACACCGAAATCGAACGCCATCACGGCTGGATATCATTTGCGCAATTCATGGATTTGGCGCTCTATGCGCCGGGTCTGGGCTATTACGCAGCAGGCGCGCGCAAGTTCGGCGCTGCGGGCGATTTTGTGACGGCACCGGAAATTTCTTCGCTATTTGGTGATTGCATTGCGCGCGCTATTGCCGAGACAATTCGCGCCACGCAGGGCGATGTGCTGGAGCTGGGCCCCGGCTCCGGCAAACTCGCATGTGACGTGTTATTGGCGCTCGATAAACTAAATCAACTGCCGAAAAATTATTTTCTGCTGGAAGTAAGTGCTGATCTGCGGCAACGGCAAACACAAGCACTGGCGCGGCTTCCCAGCCATCTGTCGGCCCGCGCGGTATGGCTGGATGCGTTGCCCAAAAACTTTGAAGGCGCGATTATCGCGAACGAGGTGTTGGATGTCTTGCCCGTGGACCTGCTCTATTTTTCGAACGATCAAATCTATGAGCGTGGTGTTTCATCAAATGCCAAAAATGCTTTTGTGTGGCGCGATAATCTGGTGATATCAGCAGAGCTGAAATCCTCCGCGAGCCGCATCCAAGCTGGTTTTCCCGATGGTGTTATGCCGAATAATTACTTGACTGAGGTCGCACCAGCGGTCGGCGGCTTAGTTAAAAGTCTCGCCGAAAGTTTGCGGCGGGGTACGATTTTATTGATCGATTACGGCTTCCGTCAAGCCGAGTTTTATCATCCGAGCCGCAGCACCGGCACACTGATGTGTCACTACCGTCACTACGCGCATACCGATCCCTTTTTGTATCCCGGCTTGCAGGATATTACGGCGCATGTGGATTTTAGCGAGGTCGCCGAGGCGGGCATCGATGCCGGTTTGGAACTCATCAATTACACATCGCAAGCACAGTTTTTACTCGCGGCAGGTGTTACTGAACTGCTCGCGCAGCATGATCCGACTAATGCCGCCATCTTCTTGCCGCTGACCAATCAAGCGCAACGCCTTCTAAGCCCCGCCGAAATGGGGGAGTTTTTTAAGGTGATTGGATTTTCAAAAGGCGGGTGCGAGATTCCTGCGCTGGCGCAGGCGCGGCCGATGCCACTGTAGAAACACAACGCTCTGCTCAAGCCCTTCCCCGCCGGGAGAAGGGTTGGGCTGAGGAGGTTCTAAATTCGCGAGCTCGCGTAATACGGCTCCCTCAACCCCAGCCCTCCCCCGATGGGAAGGAAGGTAAACCCTACGTCCTATCGATCCGCCACCATTAATTCTGCCGCTCTCTCCAACGCTAGCGATTGTGCGGTGCACTCAGGCGTCGGCATCGCGAAGGCTCGGGTTTTATTGTTGACGTGTTGAAACACGCAAGCGCCGCCGACATACACGCTGAATTCACCGGTCTCAAATTTGCGCCAAGACGCTTCGTCGGTGAGCGGCTCGGTCGCGAGGATGACCATCCGGTCCCCCTCGGCGTTGAGTGCGCCCAAGTCCATGCTGACGTCGCAATCCACCAGCTTGGCCGTCGGGAACGGATGAGCGCGTTCTAATGCATGCAGCGTGCTGGAACAGTGCGCGTATAGCGCTTCGCCGTTTGATAGCAGAAAATTAAAATTGCCATAACGGGCGACGATTTCGGTTATCTCGGCGAGTGCGGGTGCGAGTTCGTCCCAATGGGGTGGTGCGGCACGATCCGCGAATTTAGCGCTTAGTTCCTGCATCAGCCAGCAAAATGCTTTTTCGCTATCGGTGGTACCGATCGGTAAAAAACGGTGATTGCATGTAACGCTGAAACTGGCTTCAGGCTGAAAATTTTTCAGATCGCCATTATGTACAAATACCCAGCTCTGGCCTAGCCATTCGCGTATGAACGGATGGCAATTCGATAAACCCGGCAAGCCCTGCGTGGCTTTGCGCACATGTGCCAAGACGATTTTTGATTTGATCGGATAGTCGCTCAAAAACGCGGCGAGCTTCGAATCGCTGGCGGGCTGATCGTCATGAAAAACGCGGCAGCCCGAGCCTTGATAATAGGCGATTCCCCAGCCGTCGGCATGGTCGGCGGTGCGGCCGCCGCGGGCGGCAAAGCCAGTGAATGAAAACGTGATGGCCGCAGAGCCATTGCAATTCATGCCTAGTAATTGACACATAACGGGCACATATTTTTGAATGTGTTTGAAAAAATTAATGGTTAGTGATGAGTACTCAATGCAAAATCCACCGCCGCCAATGCGTGCAATAGGGTGGTATCAAACAATGGCAGCCCGGTATCGCCGCCGCTCAGAATTAGTGGTAACTCAGTGCAGCCTAGCACGATGCCTTGTGCATTACATTCTCTCAGGTCAATACAAATTTTTTGCAATTTGCGCCGCGAGGTTTCTTTGATCTCGCCCTGGCACAACTCTTCAAAAATAATCCGGTGTACCTCAGCGCGATCTGCCTCATTGGGCACCACACACTCAACGCCGTGGCTGCGAAGTCGGTCTACATAAAACGGCTGCTCCATCGTAAATCGTGTACCCAATAGCCCGACCCGTGTAATGCCTTGCGCCAAAATGGCGGCGGCGGTCGCGTCCGCGATGTGTAGCAACGGCACCTTGATCGCGGCTTGGACGTCGGGCGCTAATTTGTGCATGGTGTTAGTGCCGATCAGCACGCAAGCGGCCCCTGCGTTTTCCAATTGCCGGGCCGCATCGATCAGAATTGCGCCCATGCCATGCCAATCATCTGCGCGCTGGCGTTGGGCAATATCCGCAAAATTCAGACTGATGACGTAAATGGGCGCAGAATTCAGGCCGCCCAATCGTCGCGCGATTTCGCGGTTCACAATTTGGTAGTAAAGCGCGGTGGATTCCCAACTCATGCCACCGATGAGTCCAATTTTTTTCAACGTCATACTTTCAACTCGGTGGATATTAAATATTTTATGATGTTTATGCGAGAAATTTAGTGCCATAACTCCACTGAATTAGCATGTTGGACCTATTTTATTTTATAAAAAAACTGAATGTCGTTGCTAAACAACTCTTTGCGCTGTGGCAGGAAGACGCCGAGACGCTCATCGCCGAGCTGGCCTCAAAAGTAAGTTTGTTGTTCACGCCGGGCTGGCGGCGCGTGCAGCAGCTTAAATAGAGTGGGTTGATCCGTAAGCAGGTCGCGTTACACGATGTTAAAAAACTGAACGTAGGTGTGACTGTTTTTGTCGCCGTACGAACCAACCAGCACAGTCAAAAATGGTTTGATAAATTTCACGCGGCGGTTAACGATGTGCCCGAAGTCGTCGAGTTTTATCGAATAAGCGGCGATGTGGATTACCTGCCGCGCGTGGTGGTGCCGCAGATTGCCGCTTATGACCTGGTGTACAAACGATTGATACGTGGGTCTGATTTATTCGACGTTAGCTCGAGCGTTGCGATGGAAGAAATCAAATTCACCACCGCGTTGCCTCTGGATTACGTTTAATCGCGCAGAGCGGCCATGCATCAGGCGTTGCAAAGTTGATGCGCCGCCATATCTGTTCACGGTACACTGGCGGCGACAATTTCAAATAAAATAAGAAGTAAAAATTCGCACACCGCCCGCGATTGTTTTTTCAACAACGCGCGGAGGTTTCGTTCAACAAAATTAGGGAGTTCACAACATGCCTCTCACCATTGGCGTTCCACGGGAAATTTTTTCCGGCGAAAAGCGCGTGGCGACTGTTCCTGATGTCGTCGAAAAGTTAATCAAGCTGGGATTCAAGATTCAGGTTGAATCTGGCGCGGGCGATGCCGCCAATGTGAGCGATGACGCGTATCGTGCCTCGGGTGCTGCGGTGGTCGATACCGCAGCTATTTTGTGGGCCACGTCGGACGTGGTGTTCAAAGTGCGTGCGCCGTCATTGGATGAAGTGGAATTGATGCACGAGGGGCAAACGCTGGTGAGCTTTATCTGGCCCGCGCAGCAACCTGACTTGATGCAAAAATTTGCGGCGAAAAAAGTCACGGTGCTCGCCATCGATTGTCTGCCGCGCACCTTGTCGCGCGCGCAGAAGATGGACGCGTTGACCTCGATGGCGGGCGTTACGGGTTATCGCGCGGTGATCGAAGCCGCGAATGCATTCGGCCGATTTTTCAGTGGACAAATTACGGCCGCCGGCAAAGTGCCACCCGCAAAAGTGTTTATTGCGGGTGCAGGGGTGGCCGGTTTGGCGGCGATCGGAACGGCGGCGAGCATGGGTGCTGTTGTGCGTGCCAACGACACACGCGCTGAAGTCGCCGACCAAGTGAAATCGCTCGGCGGCGAATTTGTCAAAGTCGATTATGAAGAGGAGGGCGGAGGCGGGGGCGGCTACGCCAAGGTGATGAGCGAAGGTTTTCAGAAAGCGCAGCGCGACATGTATGCGCAGCAGGCAAGGGATGCGGACATCATCATCACCACGGCGCTGATTCCCGGAAAACCCGCGCCAAAACTCATCACCGCCGAGATGGTGCAATCGATGAAGCCCGGCAGCGTGATTGTCGACATGGCTGCAGAGCAGGGCGGCAACTGCGAATTGACTGAGCCCGGCACGGCGGTGGTAAAGCATGGTGTGACCATCGTCGGCTACACCGATCTCGCGAGCCGCCTCGCCAAGCAAGCCTCGACGCTTTACTCCACGAACTTGTTCCGCGTGAGTGAAGAACTTTGCAAGACTAAAGACGGCGTCATCAACGTCAATATGGAAGACGATGCCATTCGCGGCCTTACCGTGATCAAGGCGGGCGACGTCACCTGGCCGGCACCGCCCCTGAAACTCATCGCAGCACCTGCCGCCAAGGCCGCTATCGCGATGCCTCAAGCGAAGAAAGGTCACGGCGCGTCGAGCGAGCCCATGTCTGGCAATAAATTGGCGATCATGTTCGGCGTCGCCGCCGTGTTGTTTTGGTTTATTGGTGCAAATGCGCCGACCGCTTTCCTGGGCCATTTCACGGTATTCGTGCTCGGCTGTTTTGTCGGTTATCAAGTGGTCTGGAGCGTCACGCCTGCGCTGCACACGCCGCTGATGAGTGTCACTAATGCGATCAGCAGCATTATCGCGATTGGCGCGCTGGTGCAGATCGCCCCGCCGTTATTGGGCGGCGTTATCGACCGGCCGGATGATGCGATTCGTTATCTGGCCGTCGCCGGTATTGTGCTCACGGCAATCAATATGTTCGGCGGATTTGCCGTCACCCAGCGCATGCTGGCGATGTTTAGAAAATAGGGGCCGACATGTCACAGGGTTTAACCACAGTCGCCTACATCGGCGCAATCATTTTGTTTATTTTGAGCTTGAGCGGGCTATCAAATCCTGCTTCATCACGTCGCGGCAATATGTTCGGCATGATCGGCATGGCGTTAGCGGTATTGGCCACTATCTTCGGGCCGCGCGTTACTTCATCAGGTTTGGGCTGGATCATTGGCGCGATGGTGGTCGGCGGTGGCATTGGTGTTTTCGCCGCGCGCACGGTGAAAATGACGCAGATGCCGGAGCTGGTGGCGCTCATGCACAGCTTGGTCGGTTTGGCAGCATGTTTGGTCGGCTTCGCAAGCTATATTGACCCGGTCGCCACGGCAGGAGCAACGGGCGCGGAGAAGATGATTCACGAAGTGGAAATCTACATCGGCATCTTGATCGGTGCGGTCACGTTTGCGGGCTCGATCATCGCCTTCGGCAAACTATCTGGCAAGATCGGTGGCAAACCGTTATTGCTGCCTGCCCGCCATTTACTAAATTTAGTCGGCTTACTGGTGGTGGTATTTTTTGGCTGGAAATTTATTCAGGCCCATTCGATCGCCGACGGCATGACACCGCTGATTGTGATGACCGTTATCTCGGTGCTGTTTGGCATTCACATGGTGATGGCGATCGGAGGCGCGGATATGCCGGTGGTGGTGTCGATGCTGAACAGTTATTCTGGCTGGGCGGCAGCGGCGACGGGCTTCATGTTGTCGAATGATTTGTTGATCGTCACCGGCGCATTGGTGGGATCGAGTGGGGCGATTCTTTCGTACATCATGTGTCAGGCCATGAATCGAAATTTCATCAGCGTGATCGCGGGCGGATTTGGCGGCGGCGCGCCTTTGCCCAAAGCCATTGCTGGCGCAGCTGCTGAGCCCGTCGGTGAAGTCACCCCGATCAGCTCGGCTGAAACGGCTGAATTATTGAAAGACGCCAAGAGCGTCATCATCGTGCCGGGCTATGGCATGGCCGTCGCGCAGGCGCAGCACACGGTATACGAAATAACCACCACGCTCCGCGC
>JANYGV010000296.1 GCA_025359285.1 Burkholderiales bacterium | reverse complement strand
GGCAATCAAAATAACGAGCTCAAGACCCGCTCTGATGCCGTCATACGCTCTGAAGAGGAAGCACGCCGGCAGGCCGACGTTTTGGCCAGTCACGTTCAACAAACCCTGCTGCCCGTCATCGCCTGCACACCTGAATTTCATATCGTTGAATGGAATGACGCGGCCGAAGCGCTGCTCGGCTATCGGGGTGCCGAAGTGGTGGGCAATCGCATGCCGGAACTGTTATTCCCGCCGGAAAGACAACGTAACGTGGGGCACTATTTGCACAAGCTGTTTCGCGATAAACAACCCACCATGATTGAGTTTCCGGCGGTCGCACGCGACGGTCAGCAAATCCCGGTGCGTTATTACGTCACACCCATATTCGGCGACGACGGAGAAGCACTGCGTATTTCGGTCATCATCATTGAATCCTACGCCGAGCTGGGCGTACGGCGACGCCGCGTGGCTGCCGCAAGCGCCGGGCTTTCATCGGGCGGCCCACAAACAACAGATCCAATAACGGCTAGCCCTGCCAGCAGCTTTTAGTAGGCTATCGGCGCGCCCAAACTTGCCATGATTCCTTTCCGGCAAAAATCGGAATCGAATCCGTCGGCACGATTTTCTCAATACAAGTAAATGCAGGTGAGAGCATTTCATCAAGCTCGCCAGATTTCAGCCCGAACGGCGGGCCTTTTGGATTATCGTCCTCAACGAAAAACCCGATAAGAAGTCCTCCTTCGCCGCGCGCATTGGCCGGGGACAATAGCTCGGCCACCCGTTTTGCCCAGGCCGCCCACATCGTGCGCGGTAGCGCGCACAAAAAAGCGCGCTCGTAAATCACCTCGAAATCCCCAGGCAAAATCGTACCGCCAAAAAAATCCGCCTGACGTACATGCGATGCGAGTAAGCCCAATTGCGCGCCTGCCTGGGCGACGGCAGCGGGCGAAAAATCAATCGCGGTAGGAGCCCAACCGCGATCAATAAAATATCTTACTTCGTTCGCGGCCCCACAACCGGGAATCAGCACGCGGCGTGGCCTGAGTGGTGCTTTGAACGTGAATGCAGCAGGCTGCGCGGCCAGATAATCGCGCAGACATTGGGGGACGCCGCGCTGATCCCATGGCGTAAAATTCGCCTTAAAACGAATGTTCCAAAATTCCGGCGTAGCAGGATCGAGTTTTGCAAATTCAGGCGGAGTTGTCATACTGAATTATAAATGCGCTACACACTTTAGATCCGCTCATCATGCAAAATTGGGGGTTTATCAACTATTAGCGCCAGTTTGTCACTACCGTTTTGACACCCGGCATCTGTTCTATTAACGTCCACCCCGACATCCCTCATTCCAACACATCCAAAAAACGAAAAAATGACAAGACCACTTATGTTCACATCCTTATTCGCGTCGTTGCTGGGCGCGGCGATGCTATCCGGCTGCGGCGCAGGCGATAGCGCTCCGAATAGTGCCGTGACGCCGAAAGTAACGTTGGATCTCAAGGCCTGCCGCGTCAAAGGCGTTGATAGCGAGGTTAAATGCGCCACGCTGGATGTTTTTGAAAATCGTGAGGCTAGGCAAGGGCGCAAAATTGCCCTGAATATCGTTGTCCTGCCAGCGTCCGCGAGGGTCAAGGAAAATGATCCGATTTTTTTATTCGCGGGCGGGCCGGGGCAGGCCGCCACGGATCTGGCGCAGCAAGCGCTGCAGCTGCTGGGTGGCTTGAATGACAAACGCGACATTGTTTTGATCGATCAACGCGGCACCGGCAAATCAAATTTATTGAATTGCAAACTGCCCGACGATGATGCGCCCGGCATGTCGGACCCTGTGCAACGCAATGCGCTCATTACCAA
The DNA here is from genome assembly GCA_025359285.1 of Burkholderiales bacterium. GTDB lineage: Bacteria > Pseudomonadota > Gammaproteobacteria > Burkholderiales > Usitatibacteraceae > UKL13-2. Next base: position 3,964 of record JANYGV010000296.1, on the reverse strand, counting down.
ATTTAGCTCTGAATGCCGTGATGAACTGGCGAAAAAAGCCGACCTAACCCAATACACCACCACCATCGCCATGGCCGATTACGAGGATGTACGCGTCGCGTTAGGCGCGGAGAAGATAAATATGTTCGGCGTCTCGTATGGCAGCCGTTCTTCAATGGAATATTTGCGCCGTTATCCGCAGCATGTTCGCAGCGTGGTGATTGATGCGGTGGTGTCACCTTCCATGGCGCTGGCGATGGATTTTGCCAGTGACGCTGGCGCGGCTTACGAAAAAATGCTGGCAGATTGCGATGCGGATATTGCCTGTAAAAAATCGTTCCCCAATTTGCGCGCAGATGTTGATGCGCTGTTACAAAAATTGGCCACCGCGCCCGTAAAAGCGCCCGTCACAAATGGTGTGACCGGCCTGAGCAAAGAAATCGAGATCAGTCGCGACTCGGTATTAGGCGCAATTTTCTCGTCGCTGTATGTCCCCGAACTTGCGGCGGTGTTGCCGCAATCACTGGCTAAAGCCAAGCAAGGCGACTACACGCCCTTGTTTGCACAGAATGCATTGTTTGGCGACAGCATGGAAGACAGTGTTGCCTACGGCATGCGGTTATCGGTGATGTGCGCCGAGGATGTACCGCGTTATAACGCGGCAGACATCGCAAGCCAGGCGACGCGGGCTCCGTTCGGGCGTTTATTTGTCGATCAAATGGCGGTGTCATGCGCGGTGTGGCCGAAAGGAAAGCTAGCGGCTGATTTTAATGCGCCGGTGAAATCGGCTGCGCCGGTACTGATTTTAAGTGGTGCGCTTGATCCGGTGACGCCGCCTGCTCATGCCGAGGTCGTGAAGCAGAGCTTATCGAACGCATTGCATTTGATTGCGCCGAATGCCGGGCACGGTGTGGCATCGCGCGGCTGCGCGCCGAAATTAATCAAGAAATTTTTTGAAACCGCGAGCGTGGCTGGGCTGGGTGGTGAGTGTCTCAAAAAACTACCCCGCCCCATGTTTTACGAGCCGTTACGCGAAAAAACACAAGCAGAAAAAAGTGGGGAAAAGAAATGATTGAGGTACGGGAACTGAAGAAAAAATTCGGCGACGTTCACGCGGTGAATGGCGTCAGCTTTACCGCCAAAAGTGGCGCGATTACAGGCTTACTGGGACCGAATGGTGCCGGTAAAACCACCACGATTCGGATGATAGGCACCTTGGTATCGATTGATGTCGGCAGTGTGTCGGTCAACGGCATTGACGCCGCACGCGATCCTGAAGCCGTGCGCCAAACCTCGGGATTGCTCACCGATGCGCGCGGCCTGTATACGCGCATGACGGCACGCGAAAACATTCGCTACTACGCCGATATGCGCGGCATTGATCGCACTAAATCAGATCGCACGATTGCGCGATTCGCAGATTGGCTCGACATGGGCGAGATTCTGGACCGCCGCACCGAAGGTTTTTCACAGGGCGAGCGGATGAAAGTGGCAATTACCCGAGCACTGGTCCACGAGCCTACCCATGTGATTCTGGATGAGCCTACCAACGGCCTTGACGTGATGACCACGCGCGCCCTGCGTGAACTCATTAAACGCCTGAAAGCGGAAGGCTGCACGGTGATGTTTTCGAGCCACATCATGCAGGAGGTGGCCGCACTCTGTGACGAAATTATCATCATTTCACATGGCCGCGTGACCGCTCAGGGGACCACTGAAGAATTACTCGCCATGAGCGCGAAAAATAGTTTGGAGGACGCGTTCGTGGCGCTGGCTGAAATCGAAAATCATCACATGACATTCGACACGCCAACGAGCACAATCAACACAAATAAAGAGGCAGCATGATGGGGAAATCGGTGAATTTTGCAGCGGTGTTGACGGTCTGGAAAAAAGAGCTGATTGATCATCTGCGTGATCGGCGTACTGTTTTGATGGTGTTCATGTTGTCGGTGTTGATGGGGCCGCTGTTGCTGGTGGGTTTATCGTATTTCATCTCGAATGTAGAAGAAAAAGCCGAGAAAAAAGAAGTGTTTATCGTGGATGTGTCAAACGCGCCGCCGCTCGCTAACTTTCTGGCGAGACAAGATTTCACCGTCAAAGATCCCAAGCCCGATTTTCGGGATTTGATCAAAGAAGGCAAGCACGACGCGGTCTTGGTGGTATCCCCAGAATTCGCCGAGAAATTCGCCACTGGCAGCGCCGAGGTTGAGCTGGTGTATGACGACACCCGGCAAAACGCGAGCGCACAATCGATTGGCGTGTTACGGCAAGTACTGCGCGCATTCAATAGCGAGGTCACTGCGCAGCGGCTGATGGCGCGCGGCGTATCGCCTGGCATCGTGCGAGTGGTCGAGGTGCGTAACACCAATCTCGGGACGCCCGCCCAACGCGCGGCAGCACTCATGTTTATCATTCCGTGGATGGCACTATTTGCAGGCATCTCCGGCTGCACCTCAGTGGCTATCGACATGACTGCTGGCGAGCGCGAACGTGGCTCGCTGGAGCCGCTATTACTGAATCCGATTGATCGATTGAGCATCGTCCTCGGCAAATGGGCGGCGGTGGCGACTTATGCGGTTACGATTGTGGTGCTGATTCTCGCCGGTTTCGCGGTTACGCTGGTGTTGATTCCGCTACCGAAACTAGCGAGCTTAATTAGCCTTAGCGCCATGCAATATGTGAGCTTCGCCGCGCTCCTGTTCCCATTCGCCCCGGCCATTGGCGCGCTACAAATGTTGATCGCCACCTATGGCAGATCATTCAAAGAAGCGCAGACCTATGTGAGTTATCTAATCTTCGTATTCTCATTCGTCCCCGTGATCGCCCAATTCTCGCAACTCAAAGACGCGGATTGGCAATTGCTGGTGCCGATGCTGGGGCAAATGATGGTGCTGAACCGTGTGCTGCGTGGCGAGACCCTGGGTATGATTTATTTCGTGGTGCCGCTGATTGTTTGCGCCGTCATCGCAACCGTATCGATTTTTCTGCTAAATAAGTTGTTGCAGAAAGAGAAGATTATTTTTGGCCGGTCTTGACATGTTATCGACAAAGAACAAGGCGCAGCGGGCATTTCAGAGCATAAACCACTGAAGATGCCCGCCGATATTGGGCTTTTATTTATCGCCGAATAGCGACTGCAAAATATTTTCAAAATTAACTTGGAATGAACACCATTCAAAACTCCGCCGTGGCACAAGCTCTCGACGCGTTTCCCGCGGGAACTCGTCGCCAGCTTTTGGCGCTGCGCACGCTCATTTTCGATGTTGCGGCGATAACCGACGGCGTGGGCTCAATTGAGGAAACACTAAAGTGGGGTGAGCCCGCCTACATCACGTCGCAGAGCAAAAGTGGCAGTACTATTCGCATTGGCTGGAAGAAATCGAATCCCTCGCAATGTGCGATTTATTTTAATTGCCAGACCAATCTGATTGAATCATTTCGCGCTCTATTTCCCCAAGAATTTAAATTCCTAGGTAATCGGGCGATGGTTTTTGACGTTGGTGAACCGCTGCCAAAAGACGCTTTGTGTTTTTGTATTGCGGCCGAGCTTACTTATCATCTTGATCAGAAAGTTGAAATTTAGCGGAAAATATTTTGATTGCTTCCCCGCGATACAACGTTGGGAGACCGGTTAAATTTGTCAAAGCGCATTGACCGTAACTTTGTTATTAACTTTTTTCCAGTTGAATTCTTAAACTCCCTTCTTGATCTTGTTAGAGTGTGAGCATTCTTCAACACCATTTCTACCTTGCACATGCTCACCTTCGACAATCGCTTCACCCGCGAATTACCGCGCGACACTGACGCCAGCAACGAAACACGCGAGATTACACGTGCTATCTGGTCCAGCGTTTCACCCACGCCAGTGGCAGCACCGACGATGCTCGCGTACTCGCGCGAGATGGCGGCGACCTTGGGGCTCGACGACGCTGCCATGCGTTCGTCGGCCATCGTCAATGCTTTGTCGGGAAACGAATTACTG
>JANYGV010000279.1 GCA_025359285.1 Burkholderiales bacterium | reverse complement strand
AGCAACGCGGCGGTCGCACCGGATTCAAATTCGCCCAACTGATTCGACGCACCGATAAAAATCGAATTGACCGCGCTCACCCGACCCCGCATCTCATCCGGCGTATCGAGCTGCACCAACGATTGGCGAATCACCACGCTCACCATATCCGCTGAGCCGCTGATGGCCAGTGCGACCAGCGAAATAACGAACACGGTGGACAAACCAAATACGATCATGCATACGCCATAGACCGCGACGGCTATAAACATGTGGCGTCCGGCGCGGCGCTGAATCGGCCAGCGCGTCAGCACAATAGACATGATCAATGCGCCAATCGCAGGCGCTCCCCTTAAAACGCCAAGCCCCCAGGGGCCAACATGCAACACATCTTTGGCAAACATCGGCAACAGCGCTACCGCACCGCCCAGCAATACCGCAAATAGATCAAGCGAAATTGCCCCCAGAATTTGTGGCCGCTGGCCGATGAAATGAAAACCCGCGAATACCGTAGCCCAAGTATGCGGCTGGTCAGACCGTGGCGCTCGCGTGTGGCGCACACTGATGAACAAACCCGCCGCCACCAAAAATAAGCACGCGCAAACGATATACACGACATGTGCGCCAGCGACGTAAATGAACCCACCCAAGGCTGGGGCGCCAATGATGGCCACCTGCATCCCGCCCGAGCTGAATGCCAGTGCGCGCGATAACATCGCTTTCGGCACCAGCAGCGGCACCAATGCTTGCTGTGCAGGCATCTGAAATGCCTTGGCGACACCCAGCCCAACCGACATCAATAGCAACAGATTACGGTCCGTCCAGTGGCCCAACTCAGCCGCTGTCAGCACCAGCGCAATCACCGCCTCGACTGCCATGCACGACGCCAAAATACGCCCGCGATGTCCATGATCGGCCGCGTGCCCCGCAGGCAGCGTTAGCAATAACGCCGGCAGAAATTGGCACAAGCCCACCAAACCCAAATCCCATGCACTGCTGGTGAGGGTGTACATATGCCAGCCGATCGCCACCATCAACATCTGGTTACCCGCAGCACCCGTCAGCCGCCCGCTCCAGAAACGCATGAAGATGGGCAGATGTAATGGCGAAGTAACGAGGGCAGTAACGGGGCTATTCATTCACGCGCGGCGGCGATACTAGAGGAGATAAGAGTTATGGGAGGCTGCAAACTTCGCTGTTACGGTTTGCACCTAGAGAATAAACTCTAGCGTTGGCGGGTATTTCAAGGCAAAAACTACTGTGAACGCCCGCCAATGCTGGTGTTTAAAAATTGCGTTGTTTAAAATCTTGAATTTGTCGCAGCGCTTTTTTTGAGTTTTGCGCGCTGGAGGTTACTCCAGTTTAAGGTTAAACCGCGATAGCACTAACCCATGCTCACGCGCGCAGGAAACGTCGGCGTGCGGCGATGTTGGGTGGCTTGCTCGAAGGCATAGGCGAGCTTGATGAGCGTGCCTTCTTGCCATGCGCCGGCGACGAAAGAAATGCCAATCGGCAGGCCGGCCACATAGCCTGCGGGCACCGTGATGTGCGGATAGCCTGCGACGGCTGCGGCCTGCGAAAAGCCGCCGCCGCTGTTATCGCCCTTGATGAAATCCGTGATCCAGGTGGGGCCGTTGGACGGGGCGACCAGCGCATCTAATTTCTGTTCGGCCATAATCTTATCGATGCCTTCTTCGCGCGACAGCTTGCGACAATTGGCCAGCGCATCGAGATATTCTTTACTGTCCAGGCCGCCCTTCGCTTCAGCACGGATAAAAAGTTCTTGACCAAAATACTTTAGTTCCCGATCACGATTTTTTTCGTTGAATTCAATCAGATCTTTGAGTGTGCGAATGGGCGCGCCGGGGATGCATTCTGCGAGGTACGCGTTGAGCCCGGCTTTCAGCTCATAGGTCAGAACTTCGGTTTCGCTGTTGCCGTATTTCCCTGCATTGGGCAGCTCAACATCGATTAGCATAGCACCCTTGGCAGTCAGGACTTTCAGCGCTTCTTCCACCACCGCCGAGGCCAGATCATTGCGGCCACCAAAGTTAGCGCGGACCACGCCGATACGCGCACCGTTGAGCCCATTGGGGTCCAGAAATTTGCTGTAATCAAGCGCGCGTGCATCCGTTAATTTGGGTGCTTCTTTGGTGGCATCGTCGCGCGCGTCTAGGCCGCAGAGTGCCGTCAGCAGGGCTACCGCGTCCGCCACGTTGCGCGCCATCGGCCCGGCGGTGTCTTGCGACGCCGCTATCGGAATAATGCCGCTGCGGCTGACTAAACCTACCGTAGGCTTAATGCCGACGAGACTATTGGCCGCCGCGGGCGAGGTGATGGAGCCATCGGTCTCCGTGCCGACGGCTACGGCGGCAAGGCTGGCGGCAATAGATGCGCCGGAGCCGGAGCTGGAACCGCTGGTGCTGCGGTCGAGGGCATACGGATTTTTAGTGAGCCCACCGCGACCACTCCAACCCGATGAAGAGCGGGTTGAGCGGAAGTTTGCCCATTCGCTGAGATTCGTCTTACCCAGAATCACCGCACCGGCAGCGCGCAGTTTTTCAACAATAAACGCATCGCGCTGCGGCTTGACGCCCACCATCGCCAGTGAGCCTGCGGTGGTCTCCATTTTATCTGCGGTCGCAATATTGTCTTTGATCAACACGGGAATGCCATGCAGCGGGCCGCGCGGGCCGCTCAATTTGCGCTCCTTGTCGAGTGCCGCAGCAATGGCAAGCGCGTCGGGATTGAGCTCAATGATTGAATTTATATGCGGGCCCGATTTATCGATTTTTTTGATTCGGGCCAAATACGCTTTTACCAACGCTTGCGAACTCGTTTTGCCTGACTGCATCGCGGCTTGTAGCTCGGAAATGCTCGCGTCTTCAATCTTGAAAGCGCCCTTCTTGTCACTGCCGACTGCTGCCATTGCCTGTCCTCCGCTTAAGGTGCCCGCTACGATTATTCCCATCCCCACAAATTCCCTGCGGTTCATCGCCTGCGCTCCGTGTCTGGTTAAAAAACAAAATTGAACCTTACCCCACAGTATACGGAGCGTATTTAACCAATGCATCTCAAACCTATGCGTTTTCACGCATTGGCGTCGAATACGCGCTCGTTGAAAGGTGTTATCAACCTATAATCACAGTACAGTAGCTCAGCAATTTCCTTTCCCCAAAATGAGTGTTGTTTCATGAATATTGGCGTGTTCTGCGCACTTTTATCGGCGTTGCTTTTTGGCATCAGCACACCATTCGCCAAGCTGCTGGTGGGTGCGATTGCGCCATTGATGTTGGCGGGACTGCTCTATTTTGGCAGCGGGATTGGCTTGCTGTTTTGGTTTGCGGTGCGCCAGATGTCCGCTAGCACCGTGGCCGCATCACAATCCGCGCGGCTGGCAAATCTAGAAAAGGCTGATTGGCCGTGGCTAGCGGCGGCCGTAATGGCGGGTGGCGTGGCCGGGCCTGCGCTGCTCATGCTCGGCCTGAGCGTGACCGCCGCATCCACCGCGTCGCTACTGTTAAACCTCGAAGGGGTGTTCACCGCCGCGCTGGCGTGGTTTGTGTTCAAAGAAAATTTTGACCGGCGGATTTTCTTAGGGATGCTTTGCATCGTGGTGGCGGGCGCGCTGCTGTCGTGGCCATCCTCGATTGGAACCGGAATCGCGTGGGGCACGCTGGCGATCATTGCCGCCTGCCTGTGTTGGGCCATCGATAACAATCTAACCCGCAAAATTTCTGCTAGCGATGCCGTGCAAATTGCGGGCATCAAGGGTTTGGTGGCGGGCAGTATCAATCTAGGCATTGCGCTGGCGATGGGCAATAGCTTCCCGCAAGCCACCCGCGTGCTCGCCGCCGGACTGGTCGGCTTCGCTGGTTATGGACTCAGCCTGGTATTGTTTGTCATTGCGTTACGCCATCTGGGCACGGCGCGTACCGGGGCTTATTTCTCTGTCGCCCCGTTTGTGGGCGCGGTTATCGCCATATTGTTTCTGGGTGATGCGCCCACGACGCTATTCTGGTTCGCGGCGGCATTAATGGCGCTGGGCATTGCCCTGCACCTGACCGAACACCACGCCCATCCTCACCTGCATGAGCCAATGCAGCACACGCACAGCCATACGCATGACGAGCATCATCAGCACCAACACGACTTTGCATGGAACGGCGAGGAGCCGCACGTACACGATCATCCGCATATCGCGCTCAGCCACGATCACCCGCACTTTCCCGACATTCATCATCGCCATTAAATCTAGGCACGGTACGTGATGAACATCGGCCGATGCAGAAATCAAGGCTTGCTAGTCTCTGCCTCCTGACGAGCGAATTCATGGTTTACCAACGGCACCAATGCGGCGGTGAATCGATTGGCTTCGCTGGCGGATAGATGTGACCATTCGGGCAAATTGTAGCCCTGCAATTGCGGGTAATCCTCAAAATGGATGCCGGTGCTGCCAGCGCGTTGCAGCATTACATCCCAGGTTTGTGCTCTCGGGAAAACCCTGTTTTCGAAAGCATAAAAATCCCCACCGCTTGGCAGACGGACGAACACGAGCCGGACGCCGCGCGCGCGCAACTTTGCAACGGCCGCAGTGGCTCGGGTAATTTGCAAATCGATCAATTTTTGCAATTTTTCTGGCGTATCCATATTCGTCTGCGGTCGACCGTTAAAATTCTGCGCCCAAATACGCCGCGCCTGCGCCTGATAGATGGGATCAGTTTCTACTTTCTGCCATAAATGCGTATTGCGGTCGGCGTCTGACACGGACAACTTGCGCACGCGAATGCGCGGTGGGATACCGGGGCGGACAGGCCATGCTTGTCGCCTAACCACCGTGTTCAACGCAAAATCACCATCGAAGAACGCAAAGTAAGGCTCGATGAAATGCTGCGATAGCCAGTGCCCGCTGCGCTGCGACAAACTTTGCTTGTGGAAATAAGCTATTGCCGCACCGCGGCTAGCAAAGCCAGAGAAAAATAGTTCAGGTGAAACACCAACCAAAAGCCGACCGGTAAAGTTCGGATCAGCCGCCAGATCTTCCAATACCGGCACCGGCGAAGTGCCTTCGAGTGCGAGCTGAATCGGGCGCTTGCCAGTGGTGCTTTCCCAGACGGGCAGCTGTACATCAAACAGCGTGCGTGACGAGCCGATCAGCACGGTGCTATTGCCTTCGCCCTGATCGATGCGACGACGCTGCGCCGCCCATGAATCATTACTATTGGCATAGGCGGGCGCCACGCCATAGTCGCGCCAATACCATTCCCAGCCGCCGAGCAGAATCACGAACAGCGCCAGCGCCACCCAAAGGACCCGGCCCCACGGTTGCACCGGAATATCGCGTTCCGGCACCGGCTGTGCGATACCGGGCCGATCTGAGGCGGTGAGTCTGACAAATCCGGGACGATCAAATTTTTCAACAGCGGCCGTGTCGGCATCAGAATTGGAAATAGATAAAGGCATTGCCTTCTCCTTGAGCGATGACGATTGCAAACAACATCAACGCGCCGATTGCCGACAACAGCATAGCCGGGGTGCGCGCGACGACCGATTCCAGTGTGCGATTGCGCATCAGCCAATGCGCCGCCACAATGCCGCCGACAATCAACGTCACCATCACCAAATGCACTGTCGGCAAAATGGGTTTGGCATCGCCATTCGCGCCAAACATGCCGCCCAACATCTGCCACGCTTTGCTGAAGCTATGCGCCCTAAAAAACACCCAAGTGACGTTGATCAGCGCATAGGTG
>JANYGV010000278.1 GCA_025359285.1 Burkholderiales bacterium | reverse complement strand
CCCGAGCAAATCAGCGGGCGGCGTCAACTGCTGCACGACGCATGCCCGATCAGCCTGCAAGCGATCTATAACGCGGCGCGACGCAACGGCTGGACGCCGCACCTATACCGCAGCCGCGTCCGACGATTGCTCAAACGCCCGGCACCACGCCCCTGGCAAGGCACAGCGAAATCTATTCATGAGCGCGATCCCGAGGTGCATTTGCGCATTGTGCTAGGCGACTGGGAGGCCGATTGTGCGTTGGGCAAGAAGCGCGATAAGAAACGCACGCTGGTCTTGGTGGAGCGCCAGAGCCTATACGAGCAACTGGTGCTGTTACCCAACGGCACGGCTAAGATTACCGCGAAGCGGCTGAAAAGAGCGTTGCTAGGTTCGGGGCTGCCGTTTAGGAGCGTCACGACCGACCGCGGTAGCGAGTTCGCAACGTTGGGCGCGATGTTTCCTGACCAGGCGTATGCATGTGATGCGTATCAGCCGAACCAGCGAGGCACCAATGAGAATCAGATTGGGCGATTACGAGCCGACTTGCCGAAGGGGCAAAGTATGGATACGTTGACCCAAGCCCAACTGAATCGAATTCAGCATAAACACAACCACACCCCGCGTAAATGTCTTGGCTTTCTAACCCCTCACGAGGTAGCATTCAAATGCCCACCGCGTGTCGCCTTTCGAACTTGAATCCGGGTCCACCCCTTTTTGTCCAAGCTCGTCCTCCAGCGGTTTTAGCTCGAGACTACTCGACAGGAATGGGCTTTCAGTTTGCTGAAGCAAGAAATATAAACCAGCCGCGCGGCGAGCATCTCGCTTAACAATGGCCGGGGAGCCAAGCCATCTGCCCGCATATTGCTTGGCCATAAAGCCGGTCGTCGCGACATCGCCGGCGGCGATTGCCTTTTCGGCCAACACGGGTGCCCATTCCTTGTATTGCCGCCATGCGTCCAAATCATCCAAAAAGTTAATTTTATTGGCGGGTGGCCGACTGACAAAATCTCGAATTGCGCCAAGGTCTCCTGTTTGCGCGGCGGCCAGAGCGTATTGCGGAATATTCGTATATTCATCAGCCGCAACGCCAGCGCAATGCGCTTCAGCGCGGCGCAATGTATTCGTCACAAATTCAATATGATTGGTTAAATATTTCCGCCCATCATCATCGCCTTTTACCTGATCTAACGTGGCTTTGTAGTCTCGCAAATTCTCTTTTTGTTGATTCACTTCATCACGGCAAAATTTAAGTTGAACCACCAACTGACATCCCGCCTGGCCGTCGCCCGCCGCGAGCATCGCTTTGTGCTGCGCTAACGTGGTGGATAGCGGCAGATCAACTGGCGGGAGGGCTAGTGCGAGTGTCGAAACGTTGGCCGCTACAAGTGCGGTACGGTTAGCGCCAGCCTGCTCGATCTTGGGCGAGGGCGGCTTGCTTATTACGGGCTGTGCTAACGCAGACTGCGCAAAAGCGGAGACCGCCCCGTGTGGTTGACCGCGGAGCATCGTCAATAGTATTTCGCCTGCGTCAGGATCGGCGCTAAACCAAACCAGCGGCAGCGACGAGGCTATCGCGGCAGCACATAAAAAAACTAAACGCGGAGACATTTATCGTTCGGGGCTGAGTTCATTTTTTTAAGCAAAATAAATTAGACAAACCACTAGAGTGCTGATAAAGCATAGCATGCTGAACGTGTAATATGCGTAGATAGTTTGCCCGGCTACTTGGAATACGTAAGCGTAATCTGGGCGGCCTTTGTGAAGCATAATCGCGCACAAACGCCGATCGCATAACGGGTTGGCTAAATTTTTCTATATTTCGCGATACCAGCGCATCGCTCATAGACGCCGCCCGTCCAAATTGTTATGCGCGACTCAGAACATCGTGTTTTGCGCCACATACTTGACTATTTCACTCAACCTTTCTATACTTGAGCGCATCTGTCGGATATTAAAATTTATTGCATATTTAGGAGCGCTCGATATGAGACTCACCACCAAAGGCCGGTTTGCGGTTACCGCCATGCTTGATTTGGCGCTTCACGCCGATGCTGGGCCGGTGACGCTTGCCAATATCAGCGAGCGACAGAAAATTTCGCTTTCTTATTTGGAACAATTGTTTGGCAAATTGCGTCGTAACGAACTCGTGCAAAGTGTGCGCGGGCCTGGCGGTGGTTATAACTTGGCGAAGCCTGCGGGGCAGTTGAATGTCGCTGACATCATTGTGGCGGTAGAAGAGCAAATTGATTCGCGTCAGTGCGAAGGGCGAGAGCCGTGCATGGGTGAGAGACGTTGCATGACGCATGATTTGTGGGAAAGCTTAAACGATACGGTGCTGAATTTTCTAGCCGGTGTGACGCTAGCGGATTTGGTGCAAAAACAAAAAACGAAAAAAGTACGGCCCATTTCCGGCCCAAAAAGTTTGTTGAAAGTGCGCCCCAATAACGCTTCGCGCGGTCGCGCGGGTGTGGAAACTCCGCTTTCAGTTAGTTGATGAGAAATGAAAATATGAAACAACCCATCTATCTTGATTATTCCGCCACCACGCCAGTCGACCCGCGCGTGGCCGCAAAAATGATTCCATATTTGACTGAGATGTACGGCAACCCCGCATCGCGCAGCCACAGCTATGGCTGGACGGCTGAAGATGCGGTCGAAGCGGCGCGTGACGAAGTGGCAAAGCTGGTCAACTGCGATTCGAAAGAGATCGTCTGGACTTCGGGTGCGACGGAATCGATCAATCTCGCCGTGAAGGGCGCTGCGCAATTTTATAAAACCAAGGGCAAACACATCATCACCTTGAAAACCGAGCACAAGGCCACGCTCGACACGTTCCGCGAGCTGGAGCGCCAAGGTTTTGAAGCGACGTACCTGGACGTGAAGGAAAATGGTCTGGTTGACATGGACGTGTTCAAGGCCGCGTTGCGGCCGGACACGATTGTGGTGTCGATTTTGTATGTGAATAACGAAATTGGTGTAATTCAGCCGGTTGAAGAAATCGGCGAAATCTGTCGTGAGCGCGGCATTATTTTTCACCTCGACGCAGCACAGGCGACGGGTAAAGTGGTGGTGGACTTGCAAACGCTTAAAGCAGACCTAATGAGTTTTTGTGCACACAAAACTTATGGGCCAAAAGGTATTGGTGCGCTGTTTGTACGTCGCAAGCCTCGAGTGCGCCTGGAAGCTCAAATGCACGGTGGCGGCCATGAGCGTGGTTTTCGCTCGGGCACACTGGCGACGCATCAAATTGTCGGCATGGGTGAAGCATTTAGGTTGGCGCGGCTGGAAATGGCGACCGAGAATGATCGCATTCGCATGCTGCGTGATCGCCTGCTCGATGGCATCAAAGGCATGGAAGAAATTTATGTGAACGGCGATCTTGAACATCGTGTGCCGCATAATCTGAATGTGAGTTTTAATTTTGTTGAAGGTGAATCGCTGATTATGGGCATCAAGGAGTTGGCGGTATCGTCGGGCTCAGCATGTACATCGGCATCGCTTGAGCCGTCGTATGTGTTGCGTGCGCTGGGTCGCAATGACGAGCTTGCGCATTCATCGATTCGGTTTACGATTGGGCGATTCACCACGGAATCGGATATTGACTTCGCGATCAAACTATTGAAAGAGCGCATTCAAAAACTGCGCGATATGTCACCGTTGTGGGAAATGTTCAAAGACGGTGTTGATTTGAATTCGGTGCAGTGGGCCGCACATTAAAAGTTCGGACAAAAGTAAAAACTTACTTTTGCCCGTTTTAAGGCGGGGCAAATCGCAAGCGGAGCTTGACGATTTGCAAACGTAAAATCTGGAGAATCATCATGGCATACAGCACAAAAGTTATTGACCACTATGAAAACCCGCGTAACGTGGGTTCATTCGGCAAGGATGAAGACGGCATCGCCACCGGTATGGTGGGCGCGCCCGCGTGTGGCGATGTAATGAAGCTGCAAATCAAGGTCGGTGCGGATGGCATTATTCAGGATGCGAAATTTAAGACCTACGGTTGCGGCTCGGCGATTGCTTCATCATCGCTGGTGACTGAGTGGGTCAAGGGCAAAACGTTGGCCCAAGCAGGCGAAATCAAGAACACGCAAATTGCGGAAGAACTCGCGCTTCCACCGGTGAAAATTCACTGCTCGATTCTGGCTGAAGATGCAATCAAGGCAGCGATTGCGGATTACCACGCCAAGCATATTGTTGCTGAACCCAAGGCTGCATAACGATGGCCATTACCCTCACAGATCGCGCTGCCAAGCACGTTCAAAACTATCTCGCCAAGCGCGGCAAGGGCGTGGGTGTTCGCTTTGGCGTGCGCACCACCGGCTGCTCCGGCATGGCGTACAAGCTGGAGTTTGTCGATGCAGCGGTGCCTGAAGATCAGGCGTTTGAAAGTTTCGGTGTGAAAGTATTTGTTGACCCAAAAAGCCTGGTTTATATCGATGGTACCGAGCTTGATTTTGTCCGCGAAGGCTTGAACGAAGGCTTTAAATTCAACAATCCGCAAGAGAAAGATAAATGCGGTTGTGGCGAAAGTTTTAACGTCTAGATTTACGCGGCGTAGATTCCTGGTTATTCAAAAGGGGGCGCATTCCGCTCCCTTACTGTTTGCGGCACGGCTTTTTATGACCATTGATTTCACTAAAAACCATTTCGATCTTTTCCATCTGCCGATTTCGTTTCAGATGGATTTAGCGGCCCTTGATGCGGCCTATCGTGACGTGCAACGCGAAGTGCATCCCGATAAATTTACGACGGCGAGTGACGCTGAAAAACGTCTCGCCGCGCAGTGGGCCACGCGCGCGAACGAAGCGTATCAAACGTTAAAAACGCCGCTCAATCGTGGCCGTTATTTTTTAAAAATTCATGGTATTGAAACCGAAGAGGAATCCAACACGGCCATGCCGCTCGAGTTTTTGATGCAGCAAATGGAATGGCGCGAAGCGGTGGTGGATGCAAGATCAAATAAGGATGAAGCAAAGCTCGATGCGCTCGCCACACAAAAAAACGCGGATGAGAAATTGCTGTTTGGTCAATTGAGCGCCGAACTAAATCAGCCGTCGACATTCGCCGAAGCGCGCCTCACCGTGAGAAAATTACGCTTTACCGAAAAGCTGGGTGAAGAAATTGATGATGCGTTTGAAGCCGTTGAGCGTTAATTTGCGACGCCCGCATTTTATTTTTGTCGCGGCATTTTGTATGACGCTGCTGGCAAGCTGTGCCGGTATCCCGCTTATGACGATGTTGAGGATGGCGACGATTGAACCGGGCGATATTATTTTCGGTGACGCTGGACAATATGCGCTGGCATTTAACGTTGATCAAAAGGTGGTGCCGCGCAAAGAAAGCATACCGAC
The DNA here is from genome assembly GCA_025359285.1 of Burkholderiales bacterium. GTDB lineage: Bacteria > Pseudomonadota > Gammaproteobacteria > Burkholderiales > Usitatibacteraceae > UKL13-2. The sequence continues at coordinate 5,017 of JANYGV010000278.1, read as the reverse complement.
ACTGGATATTGAGGTGCGCCCAAACGTTGAGGGTGATGCCCCAGTTTTTGAACGACAAATGCAGTTTGAAATTGCGAGAGACAACCCAGCTTTGCTTGGCCTTGCACCATCAAAGACGGGACGTCAGTGGATCATTTATCGACTTTCGCCAGCGGGGCGAAAGGATCACATTGATTTCGTGCAATATATTGAAACGCAAAAAACTCGCCCTGTGCGTCGCGGATGCGCAGCTTTAACTGCGTCATTTTCACTCGGCTTCATAGCAGATCTGATTCCCAAAAATGCTGATGAACGCGTTGAAGCTTGGGTGCAGCTTAAAACGACAACCGGCTTCTTAAAACTCTGGTCTGGCAATTCCAAAACTTTGGCGAAGAAAAGTTAATGGCACTCATGCAAATCGCCGAACCCGGCGAATCCACCGCACCGCATCAGCATCGCCTGGCCGTTGGCATTGATTTGGGCACCACCAATTCATTGGTGGCGACCGTAAAAAGCGGTGCTGCCGAAGTGTTGCTTGATCATGACAGTCAGCCGTTGTTGCCGTCGGTTGTTCGCTACTTGGCCGACGGTAGCGCCGTGGTGGGTTATGAAGCCAAAGCCCAGCAAGCGTTAGATCCGCAGAATACGATTGTTTCGGTCAAACGTTTTATGGGCCGTGGCATTGCGGATGTGGCTAAATACGGCGCGCTCCCTTATAAATTCATCGATGCGCCCGGTATGGTGAAAATTGAAACCATTGCGGGCGTGAAATCGCCGGTGGACGTGTCCGCTGATATTTTGCGCGCGCTGCGTATTCAGGCCGAGGCAGCGCTGGCGGGTGAGTTGGTCGGTGCCGTAATTACCGTGCCGGCCTATTTTGATGATGCCCAGCGTCAGGCCACCAAGGATGCTGCAAATATTGCGGGCATTAATGTATTGCGCCTGTTGAATGAGCCCACTGCGGCGGCGATTGCATACGGTCTCGACAATGAAAGTAAAGGCACCTTTGCGGTGTTTGATTTAGGTGGCGGCACCTTCGATATTTCGATTTTGAAGTTGACCAAAGGTGTGTTTGAAGTTCTCTCCACCAATGGCGATTCTTCGCTCGGTGGCGATGATTTCGATCAGGCGATTGGGGCACATTGGCGGAAGCTGTTGGGACTTGCATCTGCCGATCATGGCGATACGCGTCGTTTGCTGATGAAGGCGCGCGAAGTCAAAGAAATGTTGACCGCGCAAGCGAGCGCCGAATCCACGTTGAAACTGTCATATGGTCAGGAATTCAAGCTGCGTTTGTCCCAAGATGAATTTTGGGCGATGACGGCGGCACTGGTACAGCGTAGTTTGCAGCCGGTCAAAAAAGCGTTGCGCGATGCGAAGCTCAGTGTGGCGGATATTGATGGCATCGTCATGGTCGGCGGTGCCACACGCATGCCGCATGTTCAGCGTGCGGTGATAGATTTCTTCGGCAAGTCCACGTTAAATAATCTCGATCCCGATAAAGTGGTCGCACTCGGTGCCGCGATTCAGGCGAACGCGCTGGCGGGCAATCGTACTGGCGAAGATTTATTGTTGCTCGATGTGATTCCGTTGTCGCTTGGATTAGAAACCATGGGCGGCCTGGCGGAGAAAGTGATCCCGCGAAATTCCACTATTCCGATTGCGCGGGCGCAGGAATTCACCACCTATAAAGACGGCCAAACCGCGATGGCGATACACGTGGTCCAGGGCGAGCGCGAGCTGGTGAAAGATTGTCGCTCACTCGCGCGTTTTGAGCTGCGCGGTATCCCACCGATGGTGGCGGGTGCGGCGCGTATTCAGGTGACTTTCCAGGTGGATGCGGACGGGCTACTGTCGGTCGCGGCGCGCGAAACGGTCAGCGGTGTTTCCACCCAAATTGAAGTCAAGCCATCGTATGGCTTAAGCGATAACGAAATCGCGGATATGCTGAAGGCGAGTTTTAATTACGCCAAAGACGATGCCGATGCGCGTGTGCTGAGCGAGGAGCGTGTGGACGCGGTGCGGCTTATTGATGCTGTTGAAGCGGCGCTGAAAAAAGACGGTGACGCGTTATTGGATCCCGCTGAGCGCGACGAAATTTTCGCGGCCATTGCAACGCTTAGGCCTATGATTGAATCTGCCGATGCACGCGCCATTAAAGCGCAAGCGGCCGAACTCTCGCGTACCACTGAAAATTTTGCTGCGCGCCGCATGGATCGCAGCGTTGCTGATGCGCTCAAAGGCCGCAAACTCGAAGATATGAAAGCATTATAAGCATGACCAAAATTAAAATTCTGCCGCACGAAAGTCTTTGTCCTGATGGTCTCGAATTCGACGCGCCGGTGGGCGAAACGATTTGCGACGCGCTACTCCGAAACCATATCGAGATCGAACACGCCTGCGAGAAATCCTGTGCCTGCACCACTTGCCACGTCATTATTCGCGAAGGTATTGGCTCACTCGATGATGCTGAAGAAAAAGAAGAAGACATGCTCGATATGGCGTGGGGACTGACGCCGCTGTCGCGCTTGTCGTGTCAGGCGAAAGTGCGTAGCGAGCCGCTGGTGATTGAAATTCCAAAATACACAATTAACCACGCCCGCGAGACGCACTGATGGCCGCGATCAAATGGACCGACACGCTGGAAATTGCGATTCAATTATTGGACGCGCATCCCGATGTGGATCCCAAGCAAATCCGTTTTACGGATTTGCATCAGTGGGTGACGGCGCTGCCGGAATTTGACGATGATGTGAATCGGTCAAATGAAAAAATACTCGAAGCCATCCAAATGGCGTGGATTGACGAGCAAGCCTAATTTCCGGTCGGTGTTCTCGGTGCAAGTATCATTCGGCAAGATCAGAAAAAATCGGACGAAAAAAAAGGGTGGTCTTTCGACCACCCCTCAAGGCGCACTCTCGAATATTCGCAGAGGAGAACCTTCGATAATTTGAGGACCTATTCAAACTATCGAAGCGCCCAGGGAGGGAGGGCGTTCTGCAAATACTCCTAGGTATATCAGCAGTTCGCGTGCCACATTTTTGAGTCCTTATAAAACAAAGAGTTGCGACATTTTTGGGGAGATTCTGCCTAGACTGGTCAGTTTCGTAATGTCGCGGCAGAGCGACATATTCGATAATTTAGCGTAAATAGCTGATTTAATAGAATAAAAAATGTCGCCTAATGGCGACATTTTTAAGCCGTGAAACCTCCCTTTTACGTCATCTTTTTAGGGAGGCGTGTGCTTTGGTTTAATCGCAGCGAACGTCGGTAACTTAATCTTGCTGAACCTTAAAATGTGCGGCCTCCAACCCATGTCGTTGTAATAGTTTGTAAAATTCAGTGCGATTGCGTCTGGCCAGCTTCGATGCCTGCGTCACATTGCCCATCGTCAGCTTCAGAAGGCGCGTCAAGTAATCATATTCAAAGCGTTTGCGCGCATCTTCAAACGAATCGACCGTCTGCATACCCAGCTGCATCGCTTGCTCCACTACTTTGGGGGCCACGATATCGGTGCTGGCTAGCGCGACGGCCTGCTCAGCTACGTTGTAAAGCTGTCGAATATTGCCCGGCCAAGGGGCAGCCACCATAATTTCCAGCGAGTCAGGTGAGAACGCATTCACGTTTTTGTCATAGCGCGTCGCCAGGTCTTTCAGAAAATGATTGAGTAGCAACGGGATATCTTCGCGTCGCTCGCGAAGCGGCGGCAGTCTGAGCGTCACCACGTTAAGCCGATAGAATAAGTCTTCGCGGAACACGCCATCTGCCTTGGCTTGCACTAAATCGCGATGGCTGGCTGAAATCACCCGCACGTCTACCGACACTGTCTTGGTGGACCCTACCGGGCGCACCTCACGCGCCTCGAGCACCCGCAGCAGCTTCACCTGCAACGCCAATGGCATATCGCCAATTTCATCGAGCAGCAACGTGCCGCCATCGGCTTCCATAAACAAACCTAAGTGATCGCTGGTGGCACCGGTGAACGCCCCTTTTTTATGGCCGAACAACTCAGACTCCAGCAATGCCTCGGGAATGGCGCCGCAGTTAATCGCCACGAATGGCTTGTCGGCGCGTCTACTGGCGCGGTGGATCGCCTGCGCCAGCAATTCCTTGCCGGTACCACTGTCGCCTTGGATCAGAACACTGGCCTCGCCCTGAGCCACGCGCTGAGCGCGCAGCAACAAGTCTTCCATCAATGGGCTCTTGGTAATGATGTCGGCGCGCCACGAGGTCGCATCGTGCTGGGCCGCGCGGGCTTTGGACGCGGTGCCATGTAGCGCAAGCGCTCGCTCAATCTGCGCAAGCAGCTGGTGGGCGTCGTAGGGCTTGGTGATATAGCCGAACACCCCCTGCTGGGTCGCCGCGACGGCGTCAGGGATGGTGCCGTGTGCGGTGAGCATGATGACCGGCAGGCCTGAGTGGCGGCGCTCAATTTCGTGGAACAACTCCATCCCATCAATGCCCGCCATGCGCAAGTCAGTGACGACTAAATCAGGGCGCTCGGCTGCAATCATCGATAGTGCTTGTTGTCCGCTGACCGCAGTAGCGACGGTGTAGCCGCTGGCTTTAAGGCGAATAGCCAGCAGTTTTAAAAGATCAGGGTCATCGTCGACCAGCAGTAAATTTCCCTTTTGCATACGCGGCGGCGCGATGATCGGCGTTTGCAAAATTGTGGCGGCCATATTCATGTTGATGCTCCTGCTGAGGCGAAACTGACCTCGAAATTGAATCTCTGTTATTTGGGTGATCCGTCTTTGACCAATGGGTCGCCGCGCCCTTTGGTTCTTGACGTAACGCTGCGTTCAATTGACTTCAGCGCGGCGAGCTGGGTCTCTAATTCTTCGAGTTTAGTCCGCAAGATTCGTGCCTCTTGCTGACTCGCAGTCAATTCCGTTCGTGCTACCTGCGTGCGCGACTGTGCTTCCCGCGCCTGATCGCGCAGGCGTTTGCGCTCCTGCACGCTGCCCTGGATGAGTAAGCCCAGCACGCGCAGCTCTGATTCAGATAAACGCGCCTCGACTGCGCCGCCTGTAGCAGT
>JANYGV010000276.1 GCA_025359285.1 Burkholderiales bacterium | reverse complement strand
GCCCTATTCGCGACCACTAAACATTTTTTGGATGATCTGAATTTGGTCTCCCTTGACGAGCTGCCACCGCTACATGAGCTGCAGGCAACACTGGATATGTCGCAAGCGGGTGCGGTTTTGAATGCGAGTTCAGAAATTTTTGCGCTGCCAGGTTTTGCAGCAGGTGTTGCGAAAAATGAGAACAGCGCACGCGAAAACAAAAACACAGAACACAACGCGGACAACGCAGCCGCCGCTGACGAAAAAATGAACCCGGAAAATGATCACGACATGAACGAAGTTGTCGAGATTATGGACAGCGCTGCACTGGATGCGCCGCGCCTCGATGAACAAACCATAGTGCGCTCAACTCACGATGCGCCTCAACTGAATAATGAAGATACAAAAGCAAATGAAAAATCAACTAATGAAAATGCAGATAACCCACATGAAAAACCCTCGTCTACGCTTGGAAAATCACTATGATTAAACGAGCGGTTATTCGCGCACCGGCACGCGGCTATGTGGATGGTCGCTTTATTGGCGAGGAAAAAGAGCCCGCCGACGCGCTCAGCGGTACACACGGTAAAGGCCGTGGCAAGGGCGGCGCGGGACGTCGGGGTAAAGCGAATGCCGACAGCGTGTTATCAGGTGACAACATAGGCAACACCACCGCAAAACGTCGCACACGTAGTGGAGCAGGCGCTGGCACCGGAACCGGTCGGGGTCGCGCCGCCAGCGGCACCGGTGCCAGCGGCCGCACCCGTGGTGTGAATGGCGCTGCAGGACAAGGCGCACGCGCGGATGGCGCTAATGGTGGTCGCCGGCGTCCTCCAGGGCAAAGTACTGTCAAAGCGCAAGGTCAGGGCGTCAGCCAGGGCCGGCGCCAAGCGCAGCCGAGGACGGGTGGGCAAGGACGTTCGGCGGGACAAGTGCCAGGTCAGCCAGCGGGCCAAGGAACAAATCAAGGACATAGCCGCGATCCGGGCCGAACAAAAGCGCGCACTCAGGGTCAAGGTCAGGGCCAACGCGGACCACGAGCGGGTGGCTTGAGGTTAGATGGTCAGGGTACGAGCCCATTCATTTCGGATCTTGGCCAGGACCCTGCATTACGCGGAGCAGCTCGCACCAAACAACGTCGCGGCAGTACCGGCAAGAAATCGCCATTTCGCACGGGTAGCGCACTCACTCACGAAATTTCACCCACGCAAGGCTCCGATTTACGCCGCTTGGGCGATGAAGCCAAATCGGGCCAGTTTGCAGAAGCGTTGGCGGCGAGTGCCAACGTCAAACGCGAGCGTCTGCACAAAGTGCTGGCGCAATCCGGTCACGGTTCGCGCCGCGATATGGAAATTATGATTTCGTCAGGCCGGGTGATGGTCAACGGCATCGTAGCCACCACCGGTACGCAGGTCGCGCCGGGCGACAACGTGCTGGTCGATCAGCGGCACGTAAAACTTAAATTTACTGAAGACATGCCCCGTGTATTGCTCTATCACAAGCCGGAAGGCGAAATCGTTACCACTAATGATCCCGGCAACCGCATCACCGTGTTTGATAATTTGCCACGGGTCGAGACCGGCAAATGGGTCGCGGTGGGGCGGCTTGATATCAATACCTCCGGCTTATTAATCTTTACCACCAGCGGCGAGCTGGCGAACCGCTTTATGCATCCGCGCTACGAGGTTGAGCGCGAATATGCGGTGCGTATTTTGGGCGAGTTGACCGAAGACCAGACGAAGCTTTTGCTGGCGGGCGTAAAAATTGAAGAAAGCACGCCGAAAGCTGAGCGTGATGAAGATGATGATCGCTTCAATCGCATCAACGCCGATGCTGATGGTGAAGATGAATTTGAAGACGAAATATATGATGTCGAGCCGGATGACGACTTGGCACCACTGGTATTGCCAGAAGATGATGAACCGCCTTTGGCCAGCGAGATGTCTGGTAACCAGGCGCTAGCGAAGCCACTATCAGTGCCACATCAATCTGACGATCAACCTGCGGATGATCAGCCTTCGGACCAACAGCCCTCGGACGATCAGCCAATTGATGCGCGCTTTTTAGGCGCCGCTGCAACCCCAACCACCACGCCATTCCCGCGAAATCCGCTTGCCAAATTCGATGTTATTGAAAAACGTGGCGGCGAAGGCGTGAATCAGTGGTATCACGTGGTGATTCGCGAGGGCCGCAATCGCGAGGTCCGTAAGATGTTTGAGTCCCTTGGGCTGACCGTATCGCGCTTGATTCGCACCCGTTTTGGCAAGGTCGAGCTACCGCCGCGTTTGTTACGCGGCAAAATGGTCGAGCTCGATGAAAGCCAAGTAAGAAGCGTACTGTTATCTGCTGGCATGAAAGTTGACGGCCCGGTAACGCCACTAGTGTCACGAGGTAAAAATGCCGGGCCGCGTATGCCAGGCGACGCTCAGGAAAGTCGTCATGGTCGCGGCAGTCAAGGCGGCGACGCGCCGCGCGGTCAAAACCGGGCGCGCCAACAAAATCAACGAATCAGACCAGAAGGCGCCGAGCCGGGCCTGGCCGACAACACTGCATTGGCAGGACCACGGAGCGCGAACAGCCGCCGTCGCGGAAGCAATGAACGGAATAAGGGGCCACGTGGAGAAGGACAGGTTAATAGGCCGGGAAATGGTCGCGGACGCGGGCAAGGCAATGCAATAGCCGCAGATGGCGCGACCGCGAGCGTTACCGATATCGACAATATGGGCAACAGCAATATGGACGCAACCGGTGTTGGCGTAGATGGTGTGGCAATCGATAACAACGCTAATCAATCACGCGCAACTCGCCAGCCACGAGCGGGATCAGGGGAACGTAATGAGGCGGGTGGACGAGGACGCGGCAACTCGCGGGGCGGTCGCGGACGTCGTGCCTCGGGCGCGCCGCGCGCCGACCGACTGAATGTGGGCAATGTAGCCTCGCTGACCCGCGAGTCAAATGCTGTAAACACATCAAACACACCAAACCCGTCAGACGGCTCGGGCAATCGTGCCGAAGGCTCATTCGCCGAAACTGGCAGCGCTAACAGCACGGATGGAAATGGAATCGGAAACACGAACGCTGTCATTCGCCCCGACAACCGCCAGCGCGGCAAATCACGTCGCACATTCCGTGGTCGCAGACGTACCGGAGCCGGGGCGCAAGCGGGTGGTGCTGATGGCAGCAGTAACGGCAATCCAGGCGGCGCAGATAGCTCAGGCAACTCAGACGGCAATGCGGGTGGCAATACTGAATGATAGGATCGACGGCATCAACGCAAACCAAACTATCCATCAACAAAAAAGTTTACTGCCGCCTGAAAGTTTAATGCGGCTTTAAAGAATTGTTGCTAGGCGGACATCAATTCTTCGCGCGTTACCAAAAACACGACTTCGCCGCCAACGCTGGTCTCAACCCAGGTTAGCGACAAACCTGCGAATGCCGCTTCCACGCCCTCGCGGTTGAAGCCCGCTTCCACTACCAGCAAACCGTGCTGGTTGAGAAAAATCGGGGCGGCTTCCATGATTGCACGGACATGATCCAAACCATCCTCGCCGCTCGCCAAAGCCATACTGGGTTCATGCAAATACTCCTGCGGCAATACGGCCATCGACTTTGCCGTTACATAGGGTGGGTTCGAAATGATGACGTCATAAGTGCGGCCCTTCAGCGCCGCAAGCATGTCTGACTGCACCAGCCGAACGCGTTCGTTGAGCTCGTAATCATTGACGTTCCTCGCCGCAACTTTGAGTGCCGCTGCTGATAAATCCACTGCGTCTACTGTAGCGTTTGGAAACGAAAGTGCCGCTAGAATCGCCAGGCATCCTGAACCGGTGCAAAGATCCAGCACGCTATTCACATCACCGGCTGAGTGCACCCAGGGATCTAAATGGTCATGCAAAAGTTCCGCAATAAAAGACCGTGGCACGATCACGTTTTCGTCCACGTAAAACCGATGCGGCCCCAACCACGCCTCGTGGGTCAAATAGGCCGCCGGGATGCGTTCTTTAACGCGACGCTCAATGATTTTGAGTACCTTGTTGCATTCTGCGCGAGTCAACTTGGCATCGACAAAAGGGTCGAGGTTATCCAATGGCAAATGCAGGGTATGAAGAATCAGATAGACGGCCTCGTCGAACGCAGTTGCCGAACCATGGCCGAAAAATAAATTCGCTTCGTTAAACCGACTCACCGCGAAACGCAGGATATCTCGGGCGGTGCTCAGCTCATCATAAGCTGCAACAAAATAATCAACCGACTCTGTTTTTGGAACAAATTCCAGCAATCCCGTTTTTTTAGGCATGTGAGACTCGCTTGATCAGAAGGTTTTCAAGTGTCGCGAAATAAACGTCGTGAAGCTGCGCGATGTCGGTCAGCGATACGTGTTCATTCAACTTATGGATTGTCGCATTAACGGGACCGAATTCAGCGATCTCGCTACACACATCCGCAATGAAACGGCCGTCCGAGGTGCCGCCTGCCGTGGATAGTTCAGGCGTAACGCCGGTGACGTCACGAACCGCGGTCGTGAGCGCATCAACGAGGGCGCCGCGCGAAGTCAGGAACGGCTTGCCGCCTAGCGTCCAGATAATATCGTATTCACAACCATGCCTCTGGAGAATGGCTTCCACATTGGCTTTCAGGCCATCTGCCGTGCTGGCGGTAGCAAACCGGAAATTAAAATACACCTCGACCGTACCTGGAATAACATTGAATGCCCCGGTGCCGCCATGAATATTAGAGACCTGAAAAGTCGTCGGCGGAAAATATTCATTTCCGTTGTCCCAGACCGTTGCGGCCATTTCCGCAAGCGCTGGGGCAACCATCAAAATCGGATTCTTGGCCAGATGTGGATAAGCAATATGACCCTGGACCCCCTTCACCACCAGTCGCGCAGACAAAGAACCCCGCCGACCATTTTTGATGGTGTCACCCAATCTTTCAGTCGATGACGGCTCACCCACAATTGTGTAATCAATCCGCTCGCTGATCCGCTGCAGCCACTCAACCACTTTGATCGTACCATCCGTCGCCGGCCCTTCTTCATCGCTGGTAATCAGCAGCGCAATCGAGCCCGGATGATCAGGATAAGTCTGTACAAACTCGGCAACAGACGTCACAAATGCAGCGATGCCGGTTTTCATATCTGCGGCGCCGCGACCGTATAAATTCCCATCACGTTCGGTCGGCACAAACGGATCGGTATGCCACTTATCGAGTGGCCCAGTCGGCACCACATCGGTGTGGCCCGCGAAACACACCAGTGGCTTCGTCGAACCGTGCCGCGCCCAGAGGTTACTCACTCCATTTGAATTGAAATATTCAAAACGAAAACCCAACGCCTGGAGCCGCTCAACAATCAAAGGCTGACAGCCGGCATCATCCGGTGTGATGGAAATACGCGCAATTAGCTCACGGGCGAGCGCCACCGTGGGATGAACGGCTGGCGCCACCTCGCCAAGCACTTGATCCATCAGCCGTGCGAATTACTGCTGATGGGAGCATTGACGGGACCAATATTGGCACCGTCGCGCGCTGCCATGACGGGCCCAACGCGGTCTTCGACATATTTTTTCAATGCCGGTTTTAAGCGCAACAAGAAAAAAACTTCTGTCATGACAAACAACGGGCCTATGGCCAAGCCAATCAAATCGTCCATAAAGGCTGGTTTGACGCCTTCATATTTATGACCCAAGAACTGCAGCGCCCAACCCGCCACAAAAATCACGGCGGCCAGCGTAAGCGCGATAGAAACACTCGTTTTCGCCGTCACCAGTGAGGCGATGGCGGTGGTGATAAACAAATAAATTGCCATCGCAAAACCTAACGGGCGATCTAACAGCAGGTAATAAATCATCGCAATAACCGCTACCAACCAGCCTGCATGCACTGAGCCAAAACTGATTTGCGAAAACACTAGAATCGCGCTGAACACAATCATCGGCACGCCAATAAAATGAGTATTGATGTTGCGTTGATCACGATGGTAGGCCGCGTATTGCGTAATGTGTTGCTCGAGCGTGCGCATTGAAATTCCGCTGAAAGTTGACTGAAAGCGTCTGGCCGATTATCGCATTTTCGCGTTTAATACGTGGCACTAACAGCACCGCAAATGAAACGTACGTAAAGTATGTGATCAATGACGTTCAACACAACTGAGCCTAAAGCCGCAGCATGATTATTTCGCCGCGCGCATTACCAGCGCCACGCCGACAGCGGTCAGCATTAGGCCGCCAATACCCAGCCACGCAATCGATTCACCAAACAAAATAAACGCCATCAGCGCCGTGACACTGGGCGTCAGGAAGAACAGGCTAGCCACCTTTGATGCCGCACCACGACGAATCATCACGTACAGCAATCCGATGGCACCGATTGACAGCACGACCGCAAGCCACAGAATCGACAACATGAATTGCGGCGTCCAATCAATCCGCATGGTTTCGAACATGAGCGCCAGAACCAGCACCACCACGCCAGTGGCGGAGTATTGGATAACCCCACCTGTGCGTAAATCCATATTCGCGCAAAATCGTTTTTGATAGAGCGTGCCGAGCGTGATGCCAGTCAGGGCGACACCTGCCATTCCCAGCGCGCCCCAGTTGGCCGCGCCTAGCGAATATTTGCTAACAATCACCAGCATAACGCCCGCCAAGCCCAACGCCATCCCAAGCCACTGTTTAACGTTCAGTCGCTCGTTCAATAATAGCTGCGCCAGAACCGCCGTCAGCACTGGTTGCAGCCCCGCGATCATCGCCACAAAGCCCAGCGGCAACTTGAGCGTAATCGCATACAGCACACCCGATAAATAGGTGGCGTGAACCAGCAGACCGGCCATGGCAATATGCATGGCAGCCGCCAAACTATTGGGCCACGGTGCCCGCATCGCGAGTGAGACGGTAACCAGAATGCTGACCACCACCACCATCCGCACAAACGTCAACGTAAAGGGCTCGGCAAATGGAATGCCATATTTGGAGCCGATAAAGCCGGTGCTCCATAACAGCACAAAAATTGCAGGCGCAAACGCTATCCAGGAAGAGTTGTTTTCGGGTTTGGCGGCCATAATAAAACGCGTTTTTAAAGGCGATGCAGAGTGGTGGATGAGGATGGGTGTGTGGTGTGTCACGTTAGCGGTGAGGCCAGCCAGCGGCGCGAGGCAATCGATACATGATGCGCAATTAGTTGCTTAGCTATTCTTAAAAGAGGCAAAATCTTTACACTAGATTATGGGTGACGAATCATGTTTACAAACTTCAGACACTTTTGCATTAATGTCACAAACAAGGGCTTAGACGCCGCTGACCCTGATGGTGCGGAGGAAAATATTTCAATCAACGGCGTGATTGGCGGGAGTGGCCCGCCGTTGCTGCTGCTACATGGTTACCCGCAAACGCATTTAATCTGGCATCGGGTAGCACCCGCGCTGGCCGAACGTTTTACAGTGATTGCGACGGATCTGCGCGGCTATGGTGCCAGCAGCAAACCATCGGGCCGCGCCGACCATGCAAATTATTCAAAACGTGCCATGGCGCGCGATCAGATCGAGGTGATGCGGCAATTGGGCTTTGCATCGTTCTACCTTTGCGGCCACGATCGCGGCGCGCGCGTATCGCATCGGCTGGCCGTGGACTATCCTGACAGTGTCAAGAAAATGATTCTGCTCGATATCTCACCGACGTTGGCAATGTACGAGCAGACCTCGATGGATTTCGCGCGCGCGTATTGGTGGTGGTTTTTCCTGATTCAACCAAGCCCGTTTCCCGAATCAATGGTGGCTGGCGCGCCCGAACTCTATCTCAACAAAAAAATTGGTTGGGGCCACGCCGGACTCAGCCCATTTACCGAAGAAACCTATGCGGCTTATTTGGCCTCGGTGAGCGATCCCGCCACCATGCACGGCATGTGCGAAGACTATCGCGCCGCAGCCTCCATTGATTTGGACCACGACCGCGCAGATCGCGCGGCGAACAAGAAAATTAAATGCCCCCTGCTGATTCTGTGGGGCGAGCATGGCGTGGTTAACCGCTGCTTTAAACCGATGGATGACTGGCGTCGCGTGGCTGAACACGTCAACGGACACACGCTACCCTGCGGACATTACGTGCCGGAAGAAGTACCGTCATTATTAATTGAGGAGATAAAAACATTCTTTGGTGAGTAAACACTAAACTCCCCGACCGGCGCGGCGTTCAGACTATAAATGCTTGAAGAAGATTGCCAGTGCTAGTGCTAGTGCTAGTGTTTGACGGCGATCAAGAAAGTTGTTGTATTAGCGTTTGTAAACGAAAACTCAGTTAGTGATGACTCGCCTTCTAGTAGAATCTCAAGTGCGTACTGTTGAAAACTAATAATGATGAGGAGAACAGTTTGAACATTAGAAACCCAAAAGATTTTTGGTCAGGTGTGTTGTTTGCATCGATTGGATTTGCGTTCGCCATTATCGTCAAAGTTTATGACTACCCGATGGGCACCGCGAGCCGCATGGGCGCGGGCTATTTTCCGTTCTTGCTCGGCAATATTTTGGGCGTGATGGGTTTGGTCATCCTTGCCAAAGCTTGGGTGAGCGATGGCGGCCCGGTCAGTAAATTTGCATGGCGCCCACTCATTTGGGTGCTATCGGCCTTCGTTATTTTCGGCCTCACGGCGAAATGGCTGGGCCTGGTAATTGCGATCGTATTGCTGGTGATGATCTCGTCGTATGGGGGCCATGAATTCCGCTGGAAAGAAGCGTTAATTTCGAGCGCAATCCTAGCGGTCGGATCGGTCGCCGTATTCGTGTATGGCCTGAAACTGCCATTCCCGATTTGGCCAGAATTTTTAGGCTAAGGGAGACGATATGGAACAGTTACTCGCAAATCTTCAGCTCGGCTTTGGTGTTGCCCTCACGCTCAACAATTTATGGTATTGCCTGATTGGTTGTTTTTTAGGCACGCTCATCGGTGTACTGCCGGGAATTGGCCCGGTAGCAACGATCGCCATGTTGCTGCCCGCCACATTCGCGCTACCGCCAGAATCGTCTCTCATCATGCTGGCCGGTATTTATTACGGCGCGCAGTATGGTGGTTCCACGACGGCAATTTTGATCAACATTCCGGGTGAATCTTCGTCGGTGGTGACTGCCCTCGATGGTTATCAGATGGCACGGCAAGGCCGCGCCGGCCCTGCCTTGGCAACCGCTGCGCTAGGTTCTTTTTTTGCGGGCACCGTGTCCACGTTCTTGCTCGCGGCGGCAGCACCACCGCTCGCGCAGCTGGCGTTCAAATTTGGCCCTGCTGAATACTTTTCGCTGATGACCCTGGGCTTGATCGCCGCCGTGGTGCTGGCACATGGCTCGGTGATTAAAGCGATCGCGATGATTCTGCTCGGGCTACTGCTTGGGCTGGTGGGCACCGATGTGAATTCGGGGATGGCGCGATTTAGTTTTGGCATTCCTGAACTGTCAGACGGTATCGGTTTTGTCGCGGTAGCAATGGGGGTTTTTGGGCTTGCCGAGATCATTAAAAATCTTGAACAAGTCGAAGGCGAGCGCGAAGTTTTCCTGAATAAAGTAACCCACCTATGGCCCACCAAGCAGGACTTTAAAGACGCGACGCCTGCGGTGTTGCGCGGGACTGCGCTGGGCTCGCTGCTGGGAATACTGCCGGGTGGTGGTGCCGTGCTGGCGTCGTTTGCGGCCTATACGCTCGAGAAAAAAATTGCCAAGGATCCGTCCCGATTTGGTAAAGGTGATATTCGCGGAGTGGCCGCACCTGAATCCGCTAATAACGCGGCGGCACAAACCTCGTTCATCCCGCTATTGACACTCGGCATCCCGCCCAATCCGGTCATGGCGTTGATGGTCGGTGCGATGATTATTCAAGGGATCCAGCCCGGCCCGCAAGTCATGGCCGAACGGCCGCAATTATTTTGGGGCATGATTGCTTCTATGTGGGTCGGCAATTTGATGCTAGTGATTTTGAATTTGCCGCTGATCGGGATGTGGATCAAGCTGCTGACCGTGCCTTATCGCTTGTTGTATCCGGCGATTCTGGTGTTTTGTGCAATCGGCGTTTACTCGCTTTCAAATAGCCCGTTTGATGTGGTGATTACCGCCGGATTCGGCTTCCTCGGTTATTTATTTGTGAAGCTGGAATGCGAGCCGGCGCCGCTGTTGCTGGGCTTCATTCTGGGCCCGATGATGGAGGAGAATTTGCGTCGCGCCATGCTGCTGTCACGTGGCGATGCGAGCACTTTCGTCACGCGTCCACTCTCCGCGTTTTTGTTGGCGGTGGCCGCAATACTACTCATCGTCATCGCCCTGCCCGCAATTCGCAAAAAACGCGAAGAGGCGTTTGTTGAGGATTGATTAGCGACGGTTCATTTTATGAAAGGCCCCGCCATTGCGGGGCTTTTTTATGACGCATAGTCCGCCTCACATCCGTTCTTCGCCACGTCGCGTAACATAATGATCAATCTCGTTGACTGAACTATCGATATGACCCCGCAAAACACACCCACTCCGCCGCGTAAACCCGAGCCGCACGAATGCTGCGGCACCGGCTGTATTCCTTGCGTCATGGATATTTACGAGGAAGAGCTGTGGCAGTACGAAAAAGATTTAAAAGCGTGGCATCTGGCGCAGGCTGCGAATCTGCCCGCGGCAACCACCCAAACTGCAAAGACCGGTGCAGCATCATGAGCTTCAATTTCGATTTCCCGGTGTCAGGTGCCTATGCTTCGCAGCGCATGCCCGTTATGGCCAAAAACATTGTCGCCACTTCGCAACCGCTGGCGGCACAAGCCGGACTGCAAATGCTGTGGAATGGTGGCAACGCGGTGGATGCCGCATTGGCCGCAGCGATCGCGCTGACGGTAGTGGAGCCCACCAGCAACGGCATCGGCTCTGATGGGTTTTCGATTATCTGGGATGGCGCAAAGCTGCATGGCTTGAACGCTTCAGGACGCTCCCCGAGCGCTTGGACGCCGGATTATTTTGCTAAAAAGTATCCCGATAGCCCGACCGTGCCCATGCGCGGCTGGGATAGCGTGACCGTGCCTGGTGCCGTATCGCAATGGGTTGCGTTGTCGAAAAAATTTGGCCGCCTGCCCTTTGAAAAATTATTTGAGCCTGCGATTCGCTATGCGCGCGACGGACATTTTGTCTCGCCGATTACAGCTGAAAGCTGGCGGCGTCAGGCGGAGATGCTGAAAGATCAGCCCGATTTCATGCGTGAATTTTGTCCGCGTGGTCATGCGCCCGCTGCAGGTGAGAAATGGATACTGCCAGGCCAGGCCGAAACGCTGGAAGACATCGCCGCGACGCATGGCGAATCGTTTTATCGCGGCGCGCTCGCTGAAAAAATTGCCGCACACACAAGTCTGCAGCATGGCGCGATGAACGCTGAAGATTTGGCGAGCCATCAATGTGACTGGGTTGAAACCATTCACATGGATTACCGGCAGGTTCGTCTTCACGAAATCCCGCCCAATGGTCAGGGCCTTGCCGCGCTGTTGTGCCTAGGAATGCTCGAACACTTTGATCTCGCCGCGTTAAAGGTGGATTCACTCGACAGCGTACATTTACAAATTGAAGCGATGAAATTGGCGTTTGCCGATGCCCATCGCTACATCGCGGATTCCGCTTTTATGGATGTGCCGGTCAGCGCGTTGCTGGATCGGGCATACCTCAAGAAGCGCGCCGCGCTCATCGATCTAAAGCGCGCCTCGGCACCCACCCACGGCATCCCGCAACACGGCGGCACGGTGTATCTCACCACCGCCGATGCGAGCGGCATTATGGTCAGCCTGATCCAATCCAACTACATGGGTTTCGGCTCTGGTGTGGTGGTGCCCGGCACCGGCATATCGCTGCAAAATCGCGGCCACGGCTTTAACCTCACCGCCGGTCATCCCAATCAGGTTGCGCCCCGCAAGCGCCCTTTCCAAACCATCATTCCAGGCTTTTTGACAGATCTGCAAAACCAGCCGCTGATGAGCTTTGGCGTCATGGGCGGACATATGCAGCCGCAGGGCCATGTCCAAATGGTCACGCGGATTTGCGACTATCAGCAAAATCCGCAAACCGCATCTGATGCACCGCGCTGGATCGTGAATAACGACGGCAC
>JANYGV010000240.1 GCA_025359285.1 Burkholderiales bacterium | reverse complement strand
ACTGGGGCTGGCGATTATTGACGAGCAGCATCGGTTTGGCGTTGGCCAGCGTCTGGCGCTGCGCGAGAAAGCCAATGCGGGAACCAACGCTAACGCAGGTCGCGCGGAGCAGAATTTTGAAGCGCATCAGCTCATGATGTCCGCCACGCCCATCCCGCGCACGCTGTCGATGAGCTATTTTGCGGATCTGGATGTATCGGTAATCGACGAGCTTCCGCCAGGCCGCACGCCGATCGTCACCAAGCTGATCGCCGATTCACGTCGCGATGAAGTGCTGGAGCGAATTCGACAGGCATGCGAAGCGGGCGCACAGGCTTATTGGGTTTGCCCGCTGATCGAGGAATCCGAAACACTGCAATTGCAAACCGCGGTCGATACATTTGAAAATATGCGCGTCACCTTCCCGGATTTGAAAGTCGGTTTGGTTCACGGTCGCATGAAGCCAGCGGAAAAAAACGAAGTGATGACGGCTTTTGTGGCCAACGATATTCAATTGCTAGTGGCGACCACGGTGATCGAAGTGGGCGTTGATGTGTCGAATGCGAGCCTGATGGTGATTGAGCACGCAGAGCGCATGGGGCTGTCGCAAATGCATCAGTTGCGTGGCCGCGTGGGTCGCGGCGCCAAGCAAAGTATATGTGTGCTGATGTATCACCAGCCGGTCGGCGAAATTGCCCGCTCGCGACTCAAAACCATTTTTGAGAATACCGATGGCTTTGAAATCGCGCGTCAGGATTTGCTGCTGCGCGGTCCAGGTGAGCATCTCGGTGCCCGGCAATCTGGTGCGCCGCTGTTACGCTTTGCCGATATTGAACAAGATGTAGATTTGCTGGAGGCCGCGCGCGAGGCGTCCACCTGGTTGCTTAAAAACGACAACGCCGCTGCCGAAAAGCATCTCGCCCGCTGGCTCGGATCGCGCCAGCATTATTTAAAAGCATGATGAACAAATGAGCTAAGGATGAGAACACTTCGCCTGACCCGCCCCGGCGCATGGCGCAGCGCACCGCCGCCCCACCCGCATCCCCTGCATGCGTGGTTGACAGATCGCGGCTCGCTTACGGCGCGCATCACCCGGCATTATTCGCAATTCAATTTAGTGCGTCTGGCGCAAAAGTTTCAGCGCCCAACCCGCGATGAGCGCCGCGAATTAGGCTTACGCGAACATTCGCTTGCCGTGGTGCGCGAAGTGATTTTGCGCGATGGCGATACGCCGCTGATTTTTGCGCACAGCGTGGCGGGCCGACGCGATTTGCGCGGTGCGTGGCGCGGCTTGTCGCGCTTGGGTCAGCGTCCGCTGGCGGAGATGTTGTTCCACGATCCAAACGTGACGCGGCTGCCGATGGAATACAAAAAAATCGATGCGCGTCATCCGCTATATCGTCGCGCAAAACAGGTCATCGCAGTCGATGCCGTGACGCTATGGGCGCGACGCAGCGTGTTCTGGAAAGGCGGCCGACCGCTGCTGGTGACAGAAATATTTCTACTCAAACCCTAGCATTGACGGGCGTTTACAGATGAAAATGCTTCAAAACACCCGCGAGTATTGGCGATTCGATTTTAAAATTGATAATTCTCGCTATCACCGCTAGCCGCGTGGATGATGCATCGCGTGCAGCGCTTTCATGCGTTCGCGGGCGACATGGGTATAAATTTGGGTGGTCGTAATATCGGCATGGCCGAGCAGCAATTGCACTACGCGCAGATCCGCGCCGTGATTAATCAGATGCGTTGCGAACGCATGACGCAATGTGTGCGGCGAGATCGGTACGTGAATGCCAGCGCGAAATGCTTGTGTTTTGATCGTGTGCCAAAACATTTGCCGCGTCATGGCTGCACCTCGCTGCGTGACGAATAAATCCGGTGTTTTCTGCTCGCCCAAAATATCACCCCGCGCGTGCAATTGATAGCGCTGGATCCACTCCGCCGCCACTTCGCCCATCGGCACGAGGCGCTCCTTATTGCCTTTACCGATTACCCGCACCACGTTCATATCGAGGCTGACTTGCGCCACTTTGAGCGTCACTAACTCGGTCACGCGCAGTCCGGTCGCATAGAGTGTCTCCAGCATGGCGCGATCGCGCAGCCCGAGCGGCGTATTGACATCCGGTGCATTCAACAGCGACTCGACATCGCGTTCGGATAGCGATTTCGGTAAACCCCGCGTGAGCTTGGGCGATTCCAGCGCGGCGCTGGGGTCGTGGGTGATCAAGCGTTCTTGAATGAGATATTGAAAAAAACGTTTTAGCGCGGAGGTTAATCGCGCGGTAGATCGCGGGCTTGATTTGGCCACCGTCACACGATGCCCTAAAAAATCTTTCAAGTCACCGCTCGTGGCATGCGCCACCGCCGCGCGTTTATGCAGTGCTAGCCAATCATGCAGCTGCGTCACGTCGCGCCGATAGCTTTCAATCGTGTTGCGCGCTAGTCCATCAGACAACCACAATGCATCCGCAAATTGATCGATGATCGGATCGATTGCCACTACAGGAGCGAGCCTTGGCGTTGGATGTCGACTGCAATCTGGGTTTTACCTTGAACTTTACCGTCCGACTCATGCGCCAATAGCCAGCGTTTGATCGCCAGTGGATCGTCGCGCTTGCCGCCCATAAATCCACCCAAGCCATTCACCGCCGTGATGCGATGGCAGGGCACCACAATCGGCAGCGGATTTTTGCCACAGGCGGTGCCGACCGCGCGCGGCGACGAATTAATTGCCAAGGCCAATTCGCCATAAGTCCTGGTTTGACCCGCCGGGATTTTTTGCATAGCGTGCCATACATCGAGCTGATGTTTGCTGCCGCTTAGCTTGATCGGCAGGTCAAATTTGTACGTGGGCTTATCCAGATAAATCATCAGCTGCACGGTGACCAAATGTGCAACGGTATTGAGGGTGGGTGATTTTGCGCTGACCGAGGCGGGCAAAAAATGAATGGCCAGTAAATGCGTATCGCTGCAGATTACGCCCAGCGTCGCGAACGGCGCTTTGATCCGCGCGCTGTGATTGGCAATCGGCGTCATGCGGCCAATGCGTGCAATTCAGCGATGATCGCATCCGGTAGGTCAATACCGTCACGACGCGCTTTTTCGCGATTCTCAAACCGACGATAACCCGGCAAACGCACACCGTCATCCGCCAGCATGGCATCCACCAGCGCGTCGATTCGATGGTTGTAAATTTCATTACCCGCCAGGGCGCCAGGGTCAATCGCTAAAAACCCTTGGCCCAGACGCGCGCTATTACCGGTGGCGCTGAAAAATGAATCCATCTCATAACCGAACGCAGCGCCAGTCAACGCAGCCGCCAGCAGCTCGACCATTAGCGCCAACATCGCACCTTTAGCGCCGCCCGCGGGCATCAAGCTACCGTGAATGCCCTCGTTTGCGTCGGTCGTCGGATTGCCCGCGCGATCCAGTGCCCAGCCGAGCGGAATCGGTTTGTTATCGCGTGCGGCCAGCATCAGCTTGCCTTTCGCCACTTCGGTCAACGCAAGATCAACTACCACCGGCCATTGACCCCGACGCGGAAAAGCGGCCGCGATAGGGTTGGTGCCAAAAATAGGCCGCTTGCCGCCCCAGGCATTCATCGCGGCCGGCGAATTGCCAAATGCCAAGGAAACCAATCCCGCTTCGGCGAGCGATTCCAAATGAAAACTGGTCATGCCGTTGTGATTCGAATTGGTGATGCCGACATAGGTCACGCCGAATTGTTTGGCGCGCTTGGTAAGTTCCGCCACCGCCATTTCACATGCGGGATAAGCCAGGCCATTACCGGCGTCGATCAAGCACGCGCCGCCGCGTTCGTGTGCCACGCGCGGCACCGCATCACCAATCACGCGGGCGTTGCGCAGATGCCCGACATAATGCGGGGTGCGCGATACGCCGTGGCTGGAAATGCCCTGCTCATCGGCGGCCACTAACGCTCGCGCAGTCGATGCAGCTGCCATAGTCGATGCGCCCGCGTGGATCAGTGCGCGGATGACAAGCTGCTGCAAATCGTCAGATTTTAATACGGGCATGCGGTCTCGCTTTTGTGGCAACGATGCGGGTTAAGCGCTTTCATAAAGCCTAGTTAATACAAACTCGCGATGGCCCAGCGCTTCTGCCGAGGTAAGCCGTCCATTGGCGGTTTTCAACATCGTATCCAGCAGCTTATCGCCGGCCTGGCTCATATTGATTTCGCGCCGCAATAGCCCGGACGTATCCACATCAATATGCTCCGGCATTTCCTTCACGGTGCGTGGATTGGCGCAGATTTTGATGACCGGCAAAATCGGATTGCCGATCACATTGCCTTGACCCGTCGGGAAAAAATGGACGACGTAACCGGCGGCCGCACACAGCGTCACCATCTCGGCCGCCGCACTCGATGAATCCATAAACCAGAGTCCCGCGTGAGTGGGCGCCTCTGCTTTATCCAGCACACCATCGACGATACATTTCTTGCCGATTTTTTGAATATTGCCGAGTGCTTTTTCTTCGATCGTGGTGAGCCCGCCTTCGATATTGCCCTTGGTCGGCTGCGATTCAGAAAGATCACTCGTCTTGTGATCGTCAATCACTTTTTGGTAGCGATCAAATACAAACTGGAATTTTTTGCGCACCTCGTCATCGCGGCAGCGCGCGGCCACCAGATGTTCGCCGCCAGTGAGTTCGGTGGTCTCGCCAAAAACCAGCGTGGTGCCGAGCGGATAAAGTTTGTCGAACGCGTCCCCGACAGTCGGGTTCGCACCGCAGCCGGAAGTGGTATCGGATTCACCGCATTTGGTCGACACCCACAGCTCGCTGATATTGCACACTTCACGCTGTTTTTCAGACGCGGCCTGCAGGAATTCTTTCGCGCGGTGTGACGCATTCATGATTGTTTTTAAATCGCCATTGCGCTCTATCGCAAAGCCCTCGCAGGGCTTACCGGTTTTGCGAATGCCTTCGACAATTTTGCCGGTCCAACCCGGCTCAATACCGATGACGATAACGGCCGCCACGTTCGGGTTTGATCCCGTGCCGATGAGGGTTCGAAAGTGCAAATCCAGATCCGCGCCGAATTGCAGTCGACCATACGGATGTGGAATCGCCATCGTGCCTTTGATGTTGTTGGCGACCGCCTCGCAAGCCGCGTTCGACAAATCATCTACCGGCAAAATAATGACGTGATTGCGCACACCCACGCGACCGTTTTCGCGGCGAAAGCCTAAGAAAGTTGTTGCAGAAGAAATCATGAAAATCTCGTTAGTGTCGTTGAGAAAAATAATGAAAGTCGTTGTCTAGAGCGGCTCATGGCACATAAATGCGCCGAATAGCGCGTCCATACTGGTGTTTCTAATAATAACTACCACCGTTTCGTCTTCACGTTATGCACATGCAGATGTTCGCCGACGCCAATCGGCGCAATGGTTTTGCCAATATCCACACCGTATTTAATGACCGTATCACCCGCACCCAGCGGCTTGATCGCGAGCTTGTGACCGATCGGAATATCCTGACGCGCGGCGAATTCAAGCGTCTTGTCTTGATCCATCACCCAGCCGATTAATTTGTCACCTGATTTCACACCCTCCACCACCACAACTCCTGCGGAATCGCCTTCGTCATGCACGACGAAATGAATCATTCGGTTCTCCTTTTTTCATGTGAGTTTTAATTTCACCATGATAGTTTAAGCCACGTCCGTCAGCGTCACAATTTAAGCTGCAATCGTCAGCATTTCAATGATCGAAATTCAGTTTTCGTCGCGCTGAAAGAGTATCCGTCCTTACTATCGCTTAAAATTAAAATATGTCGACCGCAATCCTGCTCATTCCCGATTTTGCACTGATTCTTTTTGGCTTTTTGCTCAACCGATTTACGGATTGGGGACGTGGATTCTGGAGCGGTTTGGAAAAGCTGATTTATTTTGTGCTGTTTCCTGCGCTGTTGTTTTATTCGATTGCGAAAACAAAAATCGATTTTGTGGCCGCTGCGCCCGCCTTGAAAACAGCCGTGGCGACGGTGCTGATTGGCATGGCGCTGGCCTACGCGGTGCGCTGGATTTTGAAGCCGGATGAAAAAATATTCGCGTCCGGATTTCAACTCGCATTCCGATTTAATTCCTATATTGGCTTGGCCATCGCAGGGCGTTTGTACGGCGAGGCGGGCATCGCCGCGTTCGGCATCGTGATCGGTATCGTTGTGCCACTGTGCAATATCGGCGCGGTGTGGGCGCTGGCACGGCATGCAGAAACCCGGCTGTGGAAAGAGCTGGTGCAAAATCCGCTCATCCTGGCGACCGTGGGCGGCGTGCTGTTTTCATTGAGCGGCCTCGTGATCCCCGAGCCGATTCAAATGCTGATTTCGCGCATGGG
>JANYGV010000209.1 GCA_025359285.1 Burkholderiales bacterium | reverse complement strand
TCGAACTGCCTGATTTAGAGACCATCGCGTTGTTGGGAAAGTTTTTTTCCAATACCCGGCGCGAAGAAGAGGCTAGTTCAGGCAAACCCATTTTGTCGTAGGCTTCTATGCTGACTTCCAGCGCTTCTTGGGTCGCGGGCGCTTGCGGGTAGCGTTGCAGCACGTTTTGTGCGCGATTGACCGACGCAAGATAAGCGCCACGGCTCATGTAATACCGCGCCACGGAGACATCATGTCGCGCGAGCGTATTGACCAAATAGGCCATGCGAATGCGCGCGTCGTCCGAATAAATGCTGTCGGGAAAACGGATCACCAAATCTTTAAATGCCTCAAACGATTCGCGCAACGCTTTAGGATCGCGATCAGCGGGATCAAGATTAAGCAAATCGCCGAACAATCCCAAGTCTGGTTTGAAAAATGCGAGCGCCTTCAGATAAAGCGCGTAGTCAAGATTGGGGTGATTGGGGTGCAATTTGATAAAACGCTCCGTCGCAGCGACGGCCTGGGTACTGTCGTTTTCTTTGTAATAAGCGTAGGCAATATCAAGCTGCGCCTGCTGCGCGTAGCGGCCAAACGGATAGCGCGCCTCAAGGGATTCGTATAGCTTGATAGCGCCCGGGTAGTTACCTGAATCCAGGTCGGATTTTGCGTTTTTGTAAAACTCTTCAACGCTCCAGTTTTTTTGCTCATTCAACTTCTCGCCAAAAAAGCTGCAAGCACCCAGCATACTCAAGCCCAGCGCGGCGATCGTGGTGACGAGGAGGGATGTGAGGAAGCGACGTGTCATAATTTGCAAATGCCAATCGAATTTGAAGACCCTGATTATAGCCCAATCGAGCCAGAAGCCCTTGTTGGCGCCACGGTAGCATCGGGTGCCAAGTTAGCAGTGAAACCGAGTAGCGCCAGCCCAGCTCCCGAGGTGACGCTCACGGTGCCGCTTGGGATGGCGGGTTTGCGGTTTGACCAGGGCCTGGCAGAATTGTTTCCCGATTATTCGCGGAGCCGCTTGGCCGGCATGGTGAAAGAGGGCGCGATTTTGCTGGACGGCTTGACCACTCAGCCGAAAGCTAAACTTTTGGGCGGCGAAACGATTTATGCGACGTTAACGCCGCGCGACGAGGAGCTGGCGTTCAAGCCAGAGGAGCTGCCTATTGAAGCTATTTTTGAAGACGATTCGATCATCGTCATCAATAAGCCCGCAGGCTTGGTGGTTCATCCCGGCGCGGGTAACTGGAGCGGCACCTTGCTTAACGGCCTGCTCGCGCGTAATCCGCAGGTGGCGAATCTGGCGCGGGCAGGTATTGTGCATCGGCTCGATAAAGATACCAGTGGCGTGATGGTGGCTGCGAAAACAGAGGGTGCCCAGTTCTCGCTAGTACGTCAATTGCAGGCGCGCACCATGAAACGGATCTACAACGCGCTGGTGCGGGGCTATGTAAAAGATAGCGGCAAAGTGGATGCGCCGATTGATCGTCACCCGCGCGAGCGCACCAAAATGGCGGTGATTGGCGACGTGCGGCGGGGCGAATCGAATGCTGGAAAATCTGCCGTCACCCATTACCGTCCGATGGAGCGATATGAATTTCATTCTCTGCTCGAATGCTCGCTCGAAACCGGTCGCACCCATCAAATCCGCGTCCACTTGCAATCCATTGGCTTTCCGCTGGAAGGAGACCCTGTGTACGGCCCCACCATGACCAAGATCGATGCGCATGTTCGCGATACCTTTAACGCGTTTGGGCGACAGGCCCTGCACGCGCGCAGACTCACGCTGGAACATCCGGTCACTGGAGAATCAATGACTTTTGAAGCGCCATTGCCGGAAGACATGCTGGAGCTGATCGAATTCGTGCGCGGTTTGTAGAATGAGCAGCCGTAGCAGCGATGGCAACAATGGTGCTAATCGTGTCAACCAGTTGAATTCGACTAATTTAATTATCCCCAACTGGCCGCAACCTGCCACCGTAGGAGCCCTTTTTACAACCCGCTACGGTGGCGTCAGCGTGAATACCGACCAAGCCGATTTTGCCAGCTTAAATCTGGGTCGTGCTTCGGGCGATCTGTCGGACGCAATTGATGAAAATCGCGGGCGATTAGCGGCACTTTTACCGCGCCCGCCGAGATGGCTCAATCAGGTACACGGTAGCCGAGTCGTCGTGGCAGGCGACATCATTGATGCCGCGGAAGCGGTCGAGGCAGATGCTATTGCCACCGATCAACCAGATATTCCGTGCGCCATCATGGTGGCCGATTGCTTGCCCGTTTTGTTCTGCGATGACGCGGGCCAGCATGTTGCCGCTGCGCATGCCGGTTGGCGTGGCCTCGCCGCCGGTGTTTTGGAAAATACTGTCACGGCCATGGCGGTTGCACCAGCCAACCTCATGGCATGGCTGGGCCCCGCCATTGGGTCATCGGCATTTGAGGTGGGTAAGGACGTGTTTGAGGCGTTTGTTTCGCGCGATTCCACGAGCGAAGCGTGTTTCCTGCCGCGTGGCGAGGCCCATCCCGATAAGTTTATGGCCGATATTTATGCGCTTGCACGCTTGAGACTTACCAAAGCGGGAGTGTCGCGGATATACGGCGGCGAGTTTTGTACGTCGAGTGATCCGTTACGCTTTTTTTCCTATCGGCGAGAGGGAAAAGTTGGTCGCAAGACGGGGCGAATGGCCGGCGTTATTTGGGTTGAACGATAGTCGCTATCAAATGGGGTTGACTCATCGGCGGGTCGAAAGGGTAATAAGGCGCAGTAAACCACGGGTACGGCGCTTTGGCACCCGGAGTGGAAAATACATCCATTTCTGTCTGAGTAAGTCGTTTGACTTTCATCACCTTTTCGTACGGCACACCGTCAACATCAAATTTGATGGTTAATGAAACATCTTGCGCATAGTTTGATATTGGAACGGTTCCAAGAACCGCCCTATTCACCGCGCGAGGCCGACCAACTGCGCTTTGCGTGCCAATTGAGCCGGGCTCATTCCTCAGCGTACGTACAGAAATATTTTGAATTCTTCGTTCTTTTTGTTGAAGGTTTACGAAGTAGAGCGTGATTAAACCGTCCGCACGCATGTCACTTGGCCCGAGTGTGCCAGTGGCTTGCTGCAGTGAATTCAGAAGTGGAATCACATCCTTCTTATGGTCGATCCACACCTCAAGCCCTAGATTGCCCTCTTCAATCCAATCGGCCGCGTTGTAGAAACCTGAAAATACTTTTGTTTCAGTCTTACCTGTCTTCCCGTCCATTGTGGTGGAAATCATGGAGTTGGGGCCAGACGTTCCGCAAGACACGGCGAGAAAACAACAAGCAAGAAGGCCAAGGTAGGAAAAAACACGCATATTGTTTGACACTTTCGCCGAAAATATAAATTAGAATTTCACAGTTTTGCTTTATGTCGATCTTGATCTCATTAAGATTCTAAATGGAGTTCATGAGGCGTTGTCATTACTTTATTGTCCTAGAGATTCAGGTGATTAAGCTTATGTTGTAGCAAGTCGCCGACTTGCGCAAGATTCCTTCAAATAAAAAGCAACCCAGCGTCTGTGATACACTTATGCAATCCAGTTGCAATAGTGGTGATGACCAAGCGCTTTGGTCGCAAGTCCAAAAACCTATTTTGACTAGAGAAATCGTCGCGGCAAGCGTGCGCCAGATGAAAACGAATAATATTTAATTGTGCGCTAAGACTTTCCTGCATTTGAGTTTATGACCCTCATCCACATCATCATCGCTTGCCTTGCGGGCAGCACACTCTCTGCGCTGCTGGCGGGACTGCTGGCTTGGCGGGTTCAGCCGCGTTTAATTCCGCTATTTGTGAGTTATGCGGTGGGCGCGTTGCTGGGGGTGGTGTTTTTGGATTTACTGCCGCATATTTTTGAGTCGGGCACAAAATCGCATCAGGCCGCGGCCTGGATTTTAGCCGGGATTATAGCGTTTTTTGTGCTGGAAAAATTGGTGTTGTGGCGTCATAACCACGACCACGCAGGGCAGGCGGAAGCGGCCATGGCTAGCGCACAATCGTCCGCTCATTCGTCCACTCACTCGCATGGACACGATCACACATCCTCACATTCTCACTCCCACGCAGGCGCAAATTCGCACGCATCCACGACCGGCCGGGAAACGACGGCGTGGATGATTATTATTGGCGATGGCTTTCATAACTTCACTGATGGCCTAGCGATTGCCGCCGCGTTTTTGGCGGATTTTAAATTGGGTGTGGTCACCGCAGTGGCGATTATCGCGCACGAGTTGCCACAAGAGCTTGGCGATTTTCTAGTGCTCATTCATTCCGGTTTTAGCCGCGGACGCGCGTTGTTCTGGAATCTGGTGTCGAGTTTTGCGACGTTGGTGGGCGCGGTGATTGCCTATTTCGCGCTGCGCAGTTTTGATGAATACGCCAACATCTTTTTATGTTTCGCCGCATCCAGCATGATCTACGTCGCGATTGCGGATTTGATTCCTGGCCTACATAAGCGCGCCACGCTTGCCGATACGCTACAGCAGATAGCGTTAATTTCGCTCGGTATTGCGTCGATCTGGTGCGTGCAGATTTTTGTCGGGCATTAATTCCGGCGCTACCTCGGTTAATTCAGGTGCATTTTTATGTTGCGTCGCAGCATGGCGTCGAGCGGGTGTTCCGATCAACCAGACCACCAATCCGCATGGCAATATGCCGAAAAACAAAAACGTTACGACCCCTGCAACCAGTGAGCTTTGCATCACGGCGACCATGAGCACGACGTACAACCAAGCAATAACAACAATATAAATTTTGGTGCTCCTTGGCGAGTTTTTAGTCGGCGTGATGGGTAATGCCAGATGCGTAATGATTGGATTTGTTGAAACGATTTGTGAACAAACGATGATGAAACAGTTGCGAAGGGCATATCACCATTTTATTTTCTGACGCGAGTGTGCAAACCTTTCAATTCTGTCGCAAACTGGAGATCAATCAATTCCTGCCAGCATACCGTAAATGAATTCCACTGCCAGCCCCACCGATATCAACAAAGCCATTGCATCCATCCAGGAAGCAGGGACGCGCTGGATTCATGAAATGGGTGAAATCCAGCCGCCGCATAACTTTAATGAGGCGTGGAAAATGTGCGCCGATGCGCTGCTGGCTGAGCCTGAAAAAATGGCGCTGTTGCAGGCACGCATCGCCGCCGAGAATCAACGTTTGCTTGATTTGGTGTCTACGCCGAATGCCGTGGATGGAACCACACTTTTAAGCCAAAGAGATAAGCGGTTTAGCAGCGAAGGCTGGCAAACCAACCCGGGGTTTCGTCAACTCGCCGAATGTTATTTGAGCACCACCCGCCTGATGCTTGATGCGCTGGAAGCGGCAGATATCGCCCCACAAACCAAACAGCGCATGAAGTTTTTCATGGGCCAACTATTTGACGCGATATCGCCGACAAATTTCCTCATCACAAACCCGGACGCGATGGAAGCGGCGTTGAAATCGCAGGGCGAATCGCTCAGGGCGGGCATTGAAAATCTGAAAGAAGATATGGCGAAAGGCCGTATCTCGATGACCGACGAAAGCGCATTTCATGTCGGTAAAAATATCGCAATGACACCGGGCAGTGTGGTGTACGAAAACGAGATTTTCCAGCTGCTGCAATACGCGCCACAAACCGCAACCGTACATCTGCGGCCCTTGTTGATGGTGCCGCCGTGTATCAACAAATTCTATATTCTGGATTTGCGCCCTGATAATTCATACATTGAATACGCCGTTCAGCAAGGCTTCAACGTTTTTGTGATGTCGTGGCGAAACGTGAGCGCCCGACATGGTCATCTGAAGTGGGATGACTATTTGATGCACGGTGTGATCAAGGCGATTGACACGGTGCGGGTAATCAGTAATGTCGAGAAGATAAACACGCTGGGTTTTTGTGTGGGCGGCACCATGCTCGCATCAGCATTGGCGGCGCTAAAACGCATGGGGCACGATGTGGTCGAGAGCACCACTTTCCTCACCACCTTCCTCGATTTTTCGGACGTCGGCGATATTGAAGCCTATGTTGATGAGGCGTTTGTAAAGCGTCGCGAAAGTGAAGTCGGTGCGGGTGGAATCATTAATGGCGCCGAGCTCGCCTTCGCGTTTTCTTCGCTGCGTGCAAATGATCTGGTGTGGAGTTATGTATCGAATAATTATCTGCAAGGTAAAAAACCGCCGCCGTTTGATCTCTTGTTCTGGAACGGCGACAGCACTAACCTGCCGGGCCCGTGGTATTGCTATTACCTGCACAACACTTATTTTGAAAACAACCTCGTCAAACGTGACAAGCTAATCATGTGCGGTGTGCCGATTGATATCGGTCTGGTTGACATGCCGGCATTCGTGTTCGCCGCGCGCGAGGACCATATTGTGCCGTGGCGCACGGCGTTTGCGAGCGCGGGGTATCTTGGCGGTCAGGTCGAGTTCGTTTTGGGTGCTGCCGGGCATATTGCCGGCGTGGTTAATCCCGCTTCAAAAAACAAGCGCAGTTACTGGATGAATGAACGCGCTGACCATACAGATATGACCGCCGCAGGCGCAGGAAAATGGCTCGAATCATCGACGGAAATTCCCGGAAGCTGGTGGCCGCGTTGGGCTGCGTGGCTGGCTAAAAAAAGTGGCCGAATGATCGATGCGAGGCCCTCGCTGGGCAACGCTCAGTTTCCGCCGATTGAGCCTGCGCCTGGCCGCTATGTACGTGAAAAAAACCAATAGTTTGACCACGGATAAGCCACCGCCAAGAAATTACGGTCATAGTGGGTTCCTTGAAATTATTTAAACGAGGTTATTGAGAATACAAAAACAGCAGTAAAAACCAGTATCAAAAAGTTAAATCGAAATCATATCGAAATCAAAAAAACTAACGAGGAGAAATATCATGCCAGGAACACAACGGATTGCCATTGTCACCGGTGGAATGGGTGGTTTGGGTGAAGCCATTTGTATGAAGTTAGCCAGAATGGGCATTAAAGTCGTGGTCACCTATTCGCCGTCAAATACGAAGGCCGATAAATGGCTCAAAGACATGGCTGCGCGCGACTATCATGTCCATGCCTATGCGATTGATGTAGCAGATTTTGCGTCCTGCGCAGCGGGCATTGAGAAAATTCAGAAAGAAGTTGGTCCAATCGATATTCTGATTAACAACGCCGGTATTACCCGCGACATGACATTCAAAAAAATGACCAAAGTAGATTGGGATGCCGTACTCGGTACCAACCTCGACAGCGTTTTCAATATGACCAAGCCTGTTGTCGACGGTATGGTCGAGCGCGGGTGGGGGCGCGTGATTAATGTGTCATCCGTCAACGGTCAAAAAGGCGCATTCGGCCAGACCAATTACTCCGCGGCCAAATCTGGCATGCACGGTTTCAGCAAATCGCTCGCGCTCGAAGTCGCGCGCAAAGGCGTTACGGTCAACACCATCTCGCCCGGCTATATCGGCACCGCCATGGTTACCGCCATTCCCGAAGACGTGCTGAATACCAAAATCATCCCGCAAATACCCATCGGACGCTTGGGCAAGCCTGAAGAAGTTGCGGGGCTATGCGCGTATTTGGCGTCTGACGAAGCCGCGTTTATCACCGGCGCCAACATCGCAATCAATGGCGGGCAACATATGCAATAGTGCCCGGTGAAAAAATGAACCCTATATTTGGCGGGTGTTTTGGAGCATTTATGCTCGAAGATGCCCGTTGATATTAGGGTTTAGTTTTACATTTTAATGATTTGTTAATGCGTTTCAAAAAATGAGAATGTGTACTTTTGATAACATTGTCATCTATCTCGCCTTCAGCTCGCATCCAATTCAGATTCAATAGAGCTCGCCGATAATCGCGCTCCCCAATTAAATTGAAGTAATCGGCCCTATGCGCCATCAAGATTTCTGCGCAATCGATTTCGGCACGTCGAATTCTGCCGTTGCGCTGCCAACAGATCCGTCGACGTCACCCGCTAAAAATACGCTGCGTTTAGCCGAGCTGGAGACTGGTTTCACGTCGATGCCGACTGCGGTTTTTTATAACGTTGAGGATGAGACGCGTTGCTATGGGCGGAAGGCGGTGGCGGCGTATGTGGACGGCTATGATGGCCGCCTGATGCGCTCGATTAAAAGTATTTTGGGCTCGGATTTAATCGACACCTCGACTGAAATCGGCCATGGGCAGGCGGTCAAATATATTGACGTAGTAACGACGTATCTGCGCCATTTAAAGCAGGTGGCAGAGCGCCAGTCATCGGGGAAGATGAGGCGCGTGGTGATGGGCCGCCCCGTTTATTTTGTGGACGGCGACGAAGCGCGCGACAAAAAAGCTGAGGCTGCATTAGAGACAGCAGCACTTGCAGTCGGCTTTACCGATGTTGCGTTTCAGTTTGAACCGATCGCGGCGGCGCTCGATTATGAATCCACGATTGACCGCGAGCAGCTGGTGCTGGTCGCCGACATTGGGGGCGGCACGTCAGATTTTTCGATTGTGCGGGTTGGGCCTAAGCAGCGCGAAAAGCTGGATCGCAAGACCGATATTTTGGCGAACCACGGCATTCACATCGCAGGAACCGATTTCGATTTTGCCGTGAATCTGGCGGCGATCATGCCCCATCTTGGGCTCGGGTCGCTGGGGCCTAGCTATCAAGGCGCGCGAAAAGTACCGTCGTCGATCTATTTTGATCTCGCGACGTGGCATTTAATCAACACTGTATACGCCCACAACCGGGTCGCAGAACTGCGTGAAATGACCGCGATGTATGCAGACCAGCTGCGCTATCGACGGCTAATGCACGTGATTTCACGCAAGCTGGGACATGAGCTGGCGGCAACCGCGGAAGCCATAAAAATTGATGTCTCAATGACCGGCAAAGCCAATGTGGTACTCGCAAATGTTGACGAAAATCTATCGGTGTCGTTTTCAGAAACACAGCAAACCCATGCGCTCGACTCAAAAATTGAAAAAATCGCCGCCGCGGCACGCGACACCGCGCGCATGGCCGGTGTTGCTCCGGACGCGATTGGCGCGATTTACTTTACGGGCGGCTCAACCGGCCTGACGTCGCTCAGTGATGCCATTGCCGCGTCGTTCCGCGACGCAAAAAAAGCCACTGGCGATCGATTTGCCAGCGTCGCGACCGGATTGGGTATTTACGCGGCCCGGCTTTTTGCCGATTGAATACCTGAATGCAAGATGATGATTTCCGCAATGATTTCGTGAGTTTCTTTCACAAACCAAGTAAAATTAAGAAATGCCCGGGTGGTGAAACAGGTAGACACAACGGACTTAAAATCCGTCGGGACTAAACATCCCGTACCGGTTCGATTCCGGTCCTGGGCACCAGAACACAATCCAAAGCAGTGCAAAGACATACAAAAAGCCGCGATTCTCATAGGGAAAGCGGCTTTTTTTCGTCCAAAGCAGTC